>NZ_JAALGV010000127.1:0-5940 GCF_011174875.1 Acinetobacter sp. GFQ9D191M | reverse complement strand
GACAAACCCGGTACGGTTCAAGCTACTGATGTATCTGATGATTATTTTTAATATTTAGATTTTCTGTAGCAGAAAATCTGAATCTAGAGAATCTGCAAATTACTATTTGATAGAACCTGTCATTTTTGTTCCTAGAAGTCCGTTTTTTACTGACCTAGGGTTAGATCCTAATTCCGAGCGAGGCAAACATGCATTATTACTTATCCGTATCTATATTGCATTATATGTACTAACTGATCTATTAAATATTTGAGAATTTAGCTATACGTAGCTAGGGCTGTTTTACAGATCGAAATGATAAATTCATAAATTGCTTTTCAAAAAAAAAGAAACTAATATGTTTCTTACATAGCCTAAAAGCAATAAATGTGTTTACAATGAATGAGTCTTTACTTCAACAAATCAAAAAAAGACGAACCCAATTGGGCTTAAAACAAATTGATATGCAATCTCGTACAGGCATGTCAAGACAGCAGTACCAAAAGCTGGAAAGTCAGGGTAATCCACGATTAGAGACCTTAGAAATTATGGCAGCAGGATTAAATGCTCAACTGATGCTCATCCCTGATGATAAGGTTCATTTGATCAGACAATTATTGAATGATGAAATTAAAGTCACTATTGAAGATCAGGATGACTTAATGACTAACCCATGGAAGGGTCTTCTCGGAGGAGAGGAACCATGAATACTGTTGCCGTCCTAGAATTAACATTACATCACGCTATCGTTGGATACTTGGCAGGATTTCAGAGCGGAAAAAGTATTCTGGTTTTTACGGATTCTTTCCGATTTGATCAGCAACGCCCGACCTTGAGCCTGCTTACTTCCCCCTTGTATCCTCAAGCAGATAAGATTTTAGAAAAGACCTATGTTACACATCAGCGCTTACACCCCTTGCTATCAAACTTGCTACCAGAAGGTGCATTACGCGAACTAATTGCACAAAGCCTCAAAGTACATATAGACAATGAATTTCAGTTATTGGCAGCTTTAGGTCATGACTTACCTGGAGCACTCATTGCGACCCCATTAGATCCAGAAGAAATCCCAGATGAAATAAAATTCAAGCTCCAGATCTCGAATCCAGATCAGATCTTAAAACAAGAGATTCGAACAGATAATAAGTTTTCCTTGGCCGGCGTCCAAATGAAGTTTTCCATGAAAGCCAAAGACGGGCATTTTACATTAGCGCGGGCAACGGAATCCAGTCTACTCGGGGATTGGATTATCAAAACTCCTTCTTCCAGACATGCTTTTGTTCCACTGAATGAATATTCTATGATGACCCTTGCCAAAATGGTCGGAATAGATGTCCCTGAGATTCGGTTGGTGGATATGGCACTCTTACAAGACCTTCCACCATTAAATTTACCCCAAGAGCAATATGCTTTTGCAATTAAGAGATTCGATAGACAGAGTACTGCTAACACTACAGAGCTTATTCATATTGAAGATTTTGCTCAAATCTTTGGTGCATACCCACATCAGAAATACAGCACCACAAATTATGAACAGATAGGCAAGATCATTTACCAGTATTCAGATAACAAAATTTTTGATATTCAGCAATTTGCCAGCCGTTTACTCATAAATATTTTACTCGCCAATGGAGATGCACACTTAAAGAACTGGAGTATGATTTATCACGATAAAAGAACACCAAGATTATCTCCCGCATACGATATATTGATGACAAGTGTATATATTGAAAATGAGCGTCACTTCGCATTGAATCTTGCCAAAAATAAAGATTGGTATTTAGCTGAGATGAAACACTTTGAACAATGGGCAGAAAAAGTCGGTGTTCCATGGCGTGTAATTGAAAAACAACTTCACGATATCGTGAACAAAGCACGGTCAGTATGGCCAGCGCTATTACTAGATTTACCAATGGGTTCTGCCCATAAAGAAAAACTAAGAGAACATTGGAAAAAATTGCATCCAGACTTTCAAATACTTGCAAATGATTAGAATCCGTAAATACGGTGAGTCTGATAACTGCTATGGTAGCTTATCGTTTTTGACTGGGAAAATCTTGATGGTAGTCATCTCAATTACGCCGCAACGATTGGTTCCTTGCAATAGATTCCGTTAGATTGTAAATGTCTAATTAGATTTCTTTAATCTAATAGGATCTAATCAGCTAATAAAGCACCTCATTATTTTAGTCCTTGTGACTGTATTACTTTCAATCTACGCATAATTCAGAAACTGAAAAGTGTATAACAATAGTTATCAATCTAATAATCAATTGATTAATTTAAAATCACTATGCTAGGGTGAAACTGGCTTGCATCACTGCCTTAGCGTCAAAACGGTGTCATCTCAATAAGGCAGCCATGATTCAAGGCCTTTTAGAAAAAAACGTTATGGATAACAACAAAATAAATAACAGGGAGAAATAATGGGCACTTTAGCAATCCTCATCTCATTGGCATTACTGATGTTTTTTGCCTATCGGGGTATTTCAGTACTGATTTTGGCACCAATTATGGCGGCTATTGCCATCTTGCTTTCTGGTGACATGGTATACATGATGCCACAGTACACTGAAACCTTTATGGCGGCTTTGGGCGGCTATATTTTAAAATTCTTTCCTATTTTTTTATTGGGCGCCTTATTTGGACAATTAATGGTTGATTCAGGTTCTGCATCTAGCATTTCAAACTGGATCATGAAGAAATTAGGGCATAACCGAGCCATTTTGACCGTGGTATTAGCGTGTGGTGTATTAACTTATGGTGGAGTATCACTGTTTGTAGTGGCTTTTGCTATTTACCCCATTGCCAAGTCCATGTTTCAAGCGGCAAACATTCCAAAGCGATTAATTCCAGGTGCCATCGCTTTAGGCTCATTTACCTTCACCATGACAGCTCTACCAGGTTCGCCTTCCATTCAAAATGCGATTCCGATTCCTTTTTTTGGTACCAATGTATTTGCTGCCCTTGGTATTGGCATCATTTCAGGTTTGATCATGTTTAGTTTGGGCTGCATGTGGTTACAAAGCCGTGCCAGTAAAGCCTCTAGAAATGGCGAAGGATACGGTATTGATACCCAAGAAGGAGAAAAGTTAGAAGACGGAGTAACCTCTAAAGGTGAAATGCCAGTATTCTTGGCATTTTTACCATTGCTATTGGTCATTGGTGTAAATGCTTTGTTCACCTACATTCTTTTTCCAAGCATGGACTTCAGTTCGCTCAAAGAACTCTATCCAAAATTAGATCCTACCAAACAAACAGGTTTGTGGGCATTGATTATTGCCTTGGTGGTCGCATGTTTAAGCTTGATTTTGTTACGCTTGGGCAAATGGAACAACTTAAAAGAAACCGTGAACAAAGGTGTGTTGGGTTCGATGTTGCCAATTTTCAACACAGCTTCTGAAGTAGGTTATGGTGCAGTCATTGCATCATTGGCGGGCTTCGTGATTATCCGCGACATGGTGTTAAATGTATCAAGTAATCCATTAATTTCAGAAGCCATCGCCATGAATATCTTGGCAGGCATCACCGGTTCTTCTTCTGGAGGTATGTCGATTGCCTTATCGACTTTGGGTGCCGATTACCTAGCCATGGCGACTGCTGCTGGTATCAACCCTGAATTATTACACCGTATTGCGGCATTGGCGGCAGGCTGTCTGGATACCTTGCCTCACTCAGGCGCGGTCATCACCTTACTGGCTATTTGTGGCATGACGCACAAACAATCTTACGGCAACGTGGCCATGTGTACGGTTGCTATCCCAATGGTATCGGTTATTGTAGCGATTACTTTGGGTACGCTTTTCGGCTCATTCTAATCCCCCCTATTTACAGGATGCTACAAAGCGTCCTGTATCCATTTTTAAGGATTAAATATGAAATTGGCTCACGTAGATGACTTTCATGTAGGTTTATCACATACCTTAACCCGCACTATAGACGCAGAAAAAGTGGCTCAATTTATCAAATTATGTGGTGATAAGAATCCCATACATCATGATGAAATTTATGCCGCACAAACAAAATTCAAACGCCCTATTGCACACGGTTTTTTAACCGCCAGTTTTTTCTCACCTATTTTTGGCTTGCACCTTCCAGGCCCTGGTGCAATTTATGTCAATCATAATTTGCGATTTTTAAAACCGGTTTATGTGGGTGACAGTGTTGATGTTATCGCTACAGTAACCAAAGTTGATCATGAACGGAAACGGGTTTACTTTGATACCATTTGCAACATAAATGGCGAAAGGGTGATTGAGGGCGAAGCAGAATTATACGTACCTAGCCCCACAGAAGCAGGGCAAGCGGCATTGGATGCAGCGACAATAAACGTTTAGCTGCATTCAATAATTTCAAACCCTTTACACATAGATTTAATCCTTTATTGGTTTAGGAATAACGGAGAATTAGATCCATATTTTAGTTAAAGTTAATAACGAGTTAAACTCTAATATTCATCTGAGAATCTAGGTGTTTAGTCCCAATTTCAAACACCTACTTCCATTAAAAGGTGACCCATTAAGAAAAACTTTCCTACACATCAAATGGGATTACCAAGTCATATATATGATGCCTCACCCGATGGCTGGGCGTGCTCCAGAATTTTGGTGGCTATTCAAGTACAACAAAATTGGTGGCTATTCAGTCCATCATTACCTACATTCCAACTCTCTAGTTTTCTAACTAGCCCAGGTTATAATAATGGCCACCCAAAATACGATTGATCTATTATGAACACCTCCAATGACCCTTTACACGGCAAAAAACTTGCTGACATTTTGGATGAATTATTGGATTACTACGGTGGTTTTGAAGGTTTAAGTCGTAAAATTGAAATTAGATGTTTTTGCATAGACCCAAGTGTTAAATCATCATTGCGATTCTTGCGTACCACACCATGGGCACGTGAAAAAGTAGAAAACTTATATTTATATGTCTTGCGCCAAAAGGCCAAACAGAAACCGTAGCCCCAGGCAACACCCCTCTCATCATAAAATTTGAACCGTACCGGGTTTGTGGGAGACTTTTATTTAACTGATGTTACGTAGTAAGTGCATTTTGAGCATCTTCGCTACTACATGTTGTAGTCGATTTATAAATAATTAGTAATCATTATATTAAACTATATATTGTTATTATTTCTCACGAAAATCAGCATCAAAACATAGGTGACTTTTATAAACTAAAATGTCTAAAATGAAGTGACCAAAACCACATTAAATGATCTAAATTGATCAAAATTTTACTCCACCAAAAACTATATACCAGTAATTAAATCATATACTTATAATTAAGGTCATTTAATGGAATAAATCTCGGTGACCTTGCCAAGGTTGGGGTCGCGAGTTCGAGTCTCGTTTCCCGCTCCAGATTCTAAAAGCCTCAGTTGAATGACTGGGGCTTTTTTATTGTTGTTTTATTCAATATTTTACTTCATAAGAAATTTTTATACTTAAAAAAGTAAGTTTACAAAAGTGCTCTTTCAAAACTGTGAACAAAAAACCGTGTAGATGATGCTCCAGAGTATCAATCATACAAGATAAAAAAAACTCCAAAACAAAAGATAGTATTAGCTACTACTAAGTGGCTTATGTTAAACAAGATCAGCTTGCCTAGATCCTAAATATTGATGCCGCGGAGCCTGTTAATAATTTCTGTCATTGCTTCTTAATAAAAAAGCAACTAATATGCTTCTTATACCACCAAAAGCAATAAATATGTCTACACTAAATAAGTCTTTACTACAGCAAATCAAAAAAAGACGAACCCAATTGGGCTTAAAGCAAGTTGATATGCAATCCCGTACAGGCATTT
Organism: Acinetobacter sp. GFQ9D191M; assembly: GCF_011174875.1. NCBI lineage: Bacteria > Pseudomonadati > Pseudomonadota > Gammaproteobacteria > Moraxellales > Moraxellaceae > Acinetobacter > Acinetobacter sp. GFQ9D191M. Next base: position 147 of record NZ_JAALGV010000127.1, on the reverse strand, counting down.
CAAGACAGCAGTACCAAAAACTGGAAAGTCAGGGCAACCCTCGATTAGAGACCTTAGAAATTATAGCGGCAGGATTAAATGCTCAACTGATGCTCATCCCTGATGATAAGGTTCATTTGATTAGACAAGGCTCTAGACTAGCAAAAT
>NZ_JAALGV010000126.1:0-19342 GCF_011174875.1 Acinetobacter sp. GFQ9D191M | reverse complement strand
TTTTGCTAGTCTAGAGCCAATATTAATAACTTCTGCCTTTAAAATCAATTTGATAGCTCATTTTTATAAAAGGCGATCTACATTAATTTTTGAATGAGAAACTGTATTTTGTTCTATTTAATTTTGAGTAAGTATTCATACAATTAATTCATCTATAGTGAATTTCTCTCATCTTTTACTGAATTTATATCGTTTTACTCATCTCTAGATTCACGTTTAAATGAAGTTATACAGAAATTTGGCTTTATTTAAAAATTTAGGATAGTGAATCTCCATGGATAATCAATTTACATGCTCAATCAAGCGCATCCGTTTCGATGAAAATTATCAACCAGCAGACAACACACGTTTAACCACAAACTTTGCCAATCTGGCACGGGGTGAATGCCGCCAGGAAAATCTGCGCAGAACTTTGGCCATGATTAATCATCGTCTTAATTCATTAGCAACAAGTGATAATCCCAAAGGCGACCGTTATTCCCTTGAAATTGACATTATCTCTGCGGAACTTGATGTTGAAGGCAATGGTCAAACTTTCCCATTTATCGAAATGCTGAAAAGTACCGTCATTGATCATCAAACCAATGAGCGCATTGAAGGCATGATTGGCAATAGCTTTTCATCTTATGTACGTGATTATGACTTTAGCGTTGTATTGCCATCCATCAGCGATAAAACTGATGCAAAGCTTGACGACTTTGGCGATTTGCACGGCAAACTTTATCAGCATTTAATTCATTCAGATGTGTTTAAAGCCGAGTTTAAGAAACAGCCGGTGATTTGCCTGAGTGTATCTACCACGAAAACCTATTACCGTACTGCACATGTGCATCCTGTACTCGGTGTGGAATATAAAAATGATGATTATTCACGTACAGATGCATACTTCAAGAAGATGGGCTTAAGCGTTCGCTATTTCAATCCTGAACATGGCAATGCGCCGTTGGCATTCTATTTTGCCGGTGACTTATTGCGTGATTACACGGACTTCGAACTTATCAGTGCGATCAGCACTATGGAAAGTTTCCAGAAGATTTATCGTCCTGAAATTTACAACACCAATTCGCCTGCAGGTTTGGTCTATCAACCAAGCTTAAATTATCAGGATTATTCGTTGACACAAATCGTTTACGACCGTGTAGAGCGTAGTCAATTAGCGGTTAAGCAGGGCAAATGGACGGAAGAAAATTTTATTAAGCCGTATAAAGACATTCTTGAAAAGTGGGCTGCAAATTTTGCTATAGACAATCCTCATCAAGACCACGCTGCCTGAATGAAGAAATAAATTAACGAATATAGAGATAGAAGATTAGACATGAGCATTTTACTCCCAACATCTACAGCTGGCAGCTTACCGAAACCGTCTTGGCTTGCCGAACCTGAGCAACTTTGGTCACCCTGGAAACTGGAAGGCGAGCAGCTCCTTGATGCCAAGCGAGATGCTTTGAGCTTATCTCTGCATGAGCAGCTACAGGCAGGCATTGATATCGTCAGTGATGGTGAACAAACCCGTCAGCACTTTGTGACCACCTTCATTGAACATCTGGAAGGTGTTGATTTCGAGAAACGTGAGACGGTGCGTATTCGAAATCGCTATGATGCGAGTGTGCCATCCGTCGTGGGTGCTGTCGCTCGCAAGAAACCTGTATTTGTAGATGATGCCAAGTTCTTGCGTAGTCAAACTAAGCAGCCAATCAAATGGGCGTTGCCGGGTCCAATGACCATGATCGATACGCTTTATGATGCTCATTATAAGAGCCGTGAAAAACTGGCTTGGGAATTTGCAAAAATCCTGAATCAGGAAGCACTTGAACTCGAAGCAGCAGGTGTAGATATCATCCAGTTTGATGAGCCTGCATTTAATGTATTTTTTGATGAAGTAAATGACTGGGGCATTGCCACATTAGAACGAGCGCTTGAAGGTCTGAAATGTGAAACAGCAGTACACATCTGCTATGGTTACGGTATCAAAGCCAATACGGACTGGAAAAAGACTCTAGGTTCAGAGTGGCGCCAATACGAAGCAATTTTTCCGAAACTGCAAAAGTCTAAGATCGACATTGTTTCACTTGAATGCCAAAACTCTCATGTACCAATGGATCTGATTGAATTGATTCGTGGCAAAAAAGTCATGGTCGGCGCCATAGATGTCGCAACCAATCAAATTGAAACACCAGAACAGGTTGCAGAGACTTTGCGTAAGGCGCTTCAGTTCGTGGATGCTGACAAGCTGTATCCTTCAACCAACTGTGGTATGGCACCTTTATCGCGTCAAGTCGCACAAGGCAAACTGAATGCTTTAAGTGCTGGCGCAGCTATTGTTCGTCAAGAACTGACAGCCTGAGTATTCATTTGTCTTAAGAGCTGTATAAGGAATACATGTACTTTTACCGCTCTTCATCAAAGCGATAGTCAATTAGGGATTTAAGAGATGATTGAAGCGACTGACTTTAGAAATGCCATGTCCTTACTCACCACAGCAGTGAATGTCATTACAACCTCGGGTGAGACAGGAATGCATGGTTTTACGGCATCTGCAGTATGCAGCGTGACTGATACACCACCGACATTGCTGGTCTGTATGAATCAGTCATCTCGTTCACATGTGCATTTTATTGAGAACAAAATTTTGTCGGTGAATGTCTTGGGTCCACAGCACGAACAGATTTCTAATGCATTCGCATCCAGCAAATTCAGTTCTGAACGAAGATTTCAATTAGGTTCTTGGACAATACTAAAAACAGGCTCACCTGTACTAGGCGATGCATTAGTGAGTTTTGACTGTGAAATCGAGAATATCCAGCAAGTAGGGACACATAGTATCTTTATGTGTCGAGTGGTTGCGATTCAACGGAGCGAACAAGATCAGAGCCTGGTGTATTTTAATCGTACTTACCATTCGGTTGGACAGTTAGAATTTGCTTGAATGAAAATGAGAAAAATGACAATAAGATAATGTGGATTTTCTCATTTTTAAGATTTGTATCGAATTTAACAAATCAAAAGCAATCGGTATTCACCCTCATTTTCAACCGGAGCCCGATGTACACAAGGTAGGGCTCTTTGGGCTGGATGATCGACTGCCAATCGCCAAAGATGTCCCTGACCTAAATTTACAGGTTTTGCATTAGGCTTAGGTTGATAATGCAGATCAAAGAAATACTCTTCCAGAAAACCTTCAAATCCGGCTTCTGGGCCATCATATAATTCTTTCAGCTTTGCCCTGATTTCTGGAATCAGAATCTTTTGTTCCACCTGATCATTAGGCAAGATATCGCTTGCAGCACCATGATAGGTACATAAGAAAGTATCTGTTTCAATCGGAGAGCGATCGACATGGAATGAATAGACATCTGTAGTAATGAAATCGAGCTCATTATCCCGTTCATAGCATTTGAGCAGATTGAGTGAAGGGGAAGCGCCGTAGTCAGTCAGTAGCTGTATATCTTCTAAGATAATCTTTCTTGCCAGATGACCGCTTTCTGACAGCTGGAGTTTCATAAGATCATCAATTGAAACTTCAGTCATATTTTCCTGTAAATGAAGCTTATTCACGATCTCGGCAAAATCACCCGCTAAATTTCTAGACCAGCAAATCGCATTCATCGCACCCTTAAAATCCGAATTAACGAGTTCTGAAAAGTTTGAGACTACACGAATTTGTTTATTGCCTGAAAATTGATTATGCATGCTTAAGTGAAATGACTTATGAACTATGCCTAATATTACCCTTAGATTCCTCAAAATAACTTTATGAGCTCATAAAAAAAGAGATTTTAAAACCTAAAATCTCTTTCCTTTCACAGTATCTTAATTTTCAGCTTGTGCTTTGGCTGCAATATTACTTTTATAGATAAAAAATAGTGCAACAGCTAATAGGGCAATTGCTGCTAGTCTGGATCCATCTAAATGAATCACCGGATTATTCAACCATCCAAAATGATCGATGAGCAGACTCATTAATAACTGGCCACTAATGACGGCGACAGTGGTGGCAGCAGCGCCCAGTCTAGGCATAGCAAATACAATCGTAAGCATATAGGCCACGCCAAAAAATGCACCTGTTAATTGCCATCTTGGTGCGGTGAATAAATTCAATGCATGGTTGGGTTCAAGAAAGAAAGCGATTAGAAAACTGACTAGAGCACCTAAGACAAATGTCAGCCAAGAACTTTCTAATACACCTACTTTAGCACCCAGACGACCATTAATTGAAGATTGAGCACATAAAACTGCTCCGCCAAAAATAACGACTAATAACATTATATAAATCATGGAGAAGCTTCCTTATTGAATAAGCCATAATGCAGCTAAAATAGCTACCAGCGCGCCAATACGATATTTGTCTACAGCCCGTTTATGGCTACCTAACAAACCCCAGTGATCAATAATAAGACTGGTTGCAACCTGGCCAAACAGGATGCCCACCATGGTCAGGCCAACGCCAATATGAGGTGTCGCTACAGTTAAAGCCACTACATATATAGGGCCTAATATACCGCCAGTCAGTTGCCACCGTGGCTGCTTGAACATGAGAGAAAGCTTTGGACGGCTGAAGATCAACCCCAAGGTTAAGAGCAGTGATCCGATCGCGAAAATTCCCAAGGTCGCCCAGAAATGCCCAATTTCTTCCCCGAGTGGACCCAGTAAACCCGCTTCAACAGATAACCCCATACCTGCAAGAACGACTAATGGGAAAATCCACAACTGTTTCATATATGCTTTCCAAAGGAAGAAAGCAACGAATTATATTCTCTTATTTAAAAGCTACAATTCCGCAATTTTTCAAAACATAATTGCTATTATGACAATAATAAAATGATTGAATTAAATTCAGGGATAGATCAAGTATGCAACTCAATGCATTACGCTATTTTGTGATGGTGGCAACGACAGGCAGTTTTTCAGCTACGGCAAAGCATTTTCAGGTTCCATCTTCCTCAGTATCTCGTTTTATTTCCAAACTTGAACAGGAAATTGGGCAACAACTTTTTTATCGTAATACACGCTCTGTTCGGCTAACTGACATAGGAGAAAAGTACTTTGTGCAAATTAAGGAAGTGCTTGATACGCTAGATCTGGCCAATGAAGAAATTTCTGGTAAAAATGCGATCAGAGGGTTAATTCGTATCAATACAGCGGTTGCGTTGGGAAGGCTACATATATCGCGTATAGTGAATAAATTGCATGATAGCTATCCGGATCTTTCAGTCGAGCTGATCTTGACGGATACTTTTATTGATCCTGTACAAGAAGGCGTAGACATTGCTATAAGGATTGGCTCATTACAAGATTCAGCATTAATTGCACGCAAGGTCTGTGATCAACAATATGTGCTGTGTGCGAGTCCTGCATATCTTGGAAAGTATGGAACTCCACATTCCCCACACGAGATTCAGAATCATCAATGTCTGGTATATAAGGGCGTTTCCGGAAGCCAACGCTGGTATTTCTGTCAGCAAGAGCATGACACTCCGGTTTTAATTGAGCCACAAGGGCCTTTAAGAAGTAATAATGCAGAAGTCCTGGTAGATGCGGCATTGGAAGGACGGGGGATTGTATTATTTCCAACCTGGATTTTTATGGAAGACTATTTCAAAACACATAAACTGGTTCAACTCCTTCCTGACTGGATCAGTACAGTAGAGCCTTATTCTATAGGGATTCATCTGGTTTCTCCCGAAAACAGAATTCGTTCACAAAAAGTCAGAACTGTGCTTGATTTCATTTTAAAAGAAATTGGAGATCCGCCGTACTGGGATAATATTCTTAAATTATAAAATTTTTATGATCTAATTAGAGAAAGCTTAATTGATTTCTTAGTTATCTTTTTTCGATCAAGAAGGGTTCTAAAGCAGAGCTAAGATGAAAAGCATAAAATGGATGAATTTATACGTTTTTAGATTTCTGATTTTAGATTTTATCTACACATTGCAATTGCAAAATTCTTAACTTTCCTTAAATGTATCTGCATTATTGCTATAAATCCAAAATTAAAATAAAAAAGCCTATCTCATTCGAAATAGGCTTTTTTACCTCTGAGGAATCTTCTCGCCATTTAATTCAGTAAGAATACTATGGCTTAAAGACTGATAATCATATTATGAGAATATAAATAGTTTTTCAAACATAATTTAAATTTTATTTGGTTAAATTATTACGAATCTCAGTTGTACTTTCAGGATGGTGCAGGAACTTATTTTCAATAATCTGTGCTTTCTCCTGAAGAATTTGTACTAATTTTTCCTGATTTACAAAATCAAATCTATTTTTTGAAGCTAATAAAGTAAGCGCTAAAGGTGGCTCTTTAAGAGAGAATTTAACTGGTACAGACAAACCTGCAACTTGAGGATCAAGTTCACCACTAGAATAATAATATCCGTGTTTTTTGATCTTTCTCATTTGTTCCAGAAAAGCGGTTTCATTCTGCACAAATCCCACTTCTGCAAATGCATCTGCATAACGTTGATAATAGTCAAGCAACACTTGTTTCGGTAAATGTGCCATGATGACTTTTGAAGATGAACCTACATAGACAGGACGTGGACAACCGCGTCCGAATGAAAGCAGATGTGCATTTTTAAAGACTTCGTCATGTAAGTCGATACAAGAATCATAATTGAGATGAGTCAATATACAAGAGAACTCAGTCCGTTCGACGATTTCCTGCATAAAGGGAATGCTGATCTGAACCAAAGGATCAGTTTTTCTTGAAATATAATCCAGAACAGCAATTTTCGAACCCAGCGTATAGTCACCGGATGTGCCACTGATTCGCTGTAATAATTCAGCCGATACCAATTCTTTTAAATAGCGATAACTGGTAGGTTTGGAGAGGTTTAATTCTTCACTGATGATATCTACATTAATCACTGAACGTGATAACGAAAATAGATCGAGAACCGTAAGAATTTTTCCAAAACTTGCTTGCGCCATAAAAAAAACCTGAAGTGCTGACTATTGAAAAAGGTGATGACTCACTTTAGCTTAAAAGAGGGTAGTAGAGGCAACTATTTACCTAAAATTCTCGAATCATGAGGATATAGGAAGAAAAGAGATAAATATCCAGCTTAACGGCCTATGCAATGATAAAAATCATACTTATTCTCATATAGAGATATTTTTATTGACAATAAAGCGTTTATTTGAAAAAATTACTTACACAAATATCCAATGATGAATAATTAAGCAAAGCATTATCTTTTGCTTTTTATATTTTCATCAACCAGTTTCAGTTTAATCAGCTGAATATTCTAATTTTATAGACTTTCAACAAGTAAAAATTTTGTCACTGAGTTCTTTGGGCTTGGTGGGCAGGTTATTTGCTTTAGAAAATAAAATAAGCTCTTAGAGAGAAACCATGCTGCTTATAAAATCTTTACTCGTATTTCGTCCAAATAAAATGGACTGGATTTTTGCGACTAAAACGTTTGTGGCTGGTATTTTGGCGCTCTACGTTGCGTTGAGTTTGGATCTTGCTTATCCGATTTGGGCGATTGGCACAGTTTTCGTTATTGCCAATCCTTATACGGGGATGACCGCTTCAAAAAGTATCTATCGTGTACTAGGTACTTTATTAGGCGCAATTGTGGCAGTTGCAGTTACTCCTTGGCTAATCAATACACCGTGGTTGTTTACGCTGTTTTTATCCTGTTGGGTTGGTCTTTGCTTATATTTCTCTCTGCTTGATCGTACACCGCGCAGTTATATATTGATGTTGGCTGGATATACGACGGTCATTATCTGCTTCAATATCATTTACTTTATTGATACTGCCTCATTATTTGATATGGCGGTAGGACGCTTTCTGGAAATTACTATTGGCGTCGTTTGCAGCGCGATTGTGACGACGACCATATTTCCAATGCATATTGGCCCCGCAGTGAAAAGTCGTGTCAGTAAAACCTTAGCGGATACTCAGCAGATTTTTAATAAAATTCTATTGGAACCACGTCAAGATCAGAACTATACAAAAGCTTTAAGCCAATTGGCTGCAGATATTGCAGATATTCATGTCATGGCTGTGCATTTAAGCTATGAAAAGTCGGCTCTACAGGGAATGACCAAACCACTGCAGGAAATGCTGAACCAGATCACAATGCTGGTGAGTAATTTGGTGGCGATGTCTGAACGCATGCAACAGTTAGACTTCATTGATACAGGATATCGCCAGTCATTGGCAGATTTACATTCCAAAATTAATACATATCTAACAGATGAACATCTATTGAAAGAGTCTGAATTGAATCAGCTTCCTACTGATTTTGAAATAGATTTCCTAAAAATTTTTGAACATTTAAAAGATGAGCAAATTGTAATATTGAAAAGTTTGAAAATGGATATCCGTCATTTTATTCAGAATATCCATGCAATTAAGTTGATCTGGCAGCGAATCCAACAAGGGGATACTTCACTGCCTGAAATGATTGTTCCACTTACTACAAACTATCCAACTCTGCATCGTGATCATGGCGTAGCGGTGCGGGGCGGGGTTTCTGCATGCCTCACTGTTTTTATTGCTACTGCCTTTTGGATCTTAAGCGGCTGGAAAGCAGGATTTATGCTGGCTGAAATGGCTGCGATCAGTGCATGTATCTTAACGGCGCTGGATAATCCGGTGCCTGCATTGAAGCTGTTTATTCGTAGTAGCTTATATGCTTCGATCGTGATCTTCATATATGCCTATGGAATTTTTCCAAATATTATAGAATTCTGGCAGTTAGCGCTTGTACTTGCACCATTCTGCATATATTGCCTCATGCTTTTTTTGCATCCACCCTTGGTTGGAATTGGTTTGCCTTTGTTGATGGGTACGATCATGGGGCTGAATTTTCAGAACCGTTATACCCTGGATCAAATTTCTTTCTTCGATGCAGCAATTGGTACAGTGATCGGGCCAATCATCGCTGTATTTATTATCCATATGATCCGTGCAATGTCGCCAGATATAACCGTACAGCGCATTTTGGCTATTCATAACCGAGCCATTCGTCAGGCACTGTATATTCCTTATGGGGTACGGTTCCGTATCCATTTACGTACGATGATTGACCGCATCGGGGTATTGAATACTAAAGCAGTAGAATCTGAAGATCTGAAAAATAAAATCAATCAAGCACTCATTGAATCCAGCGCCGTCGTGGATCTGGCACGGTTACAGGAACTCATACTCAAGTTACCTGAACAGCAGCCTTTGACCCAGCAACTCGAAGATCTTCAAATACAGCTGGATGAATATTTTCGTGCCAAAGAAATTGGACAAAATTATGATGCTGCCTTCACACAGTTAATTAACAACATACAGGCTCTAGAAGCAGATCTCATCATGCAGGAACATACAGATGTTGTAGAACGGCTGCATATTTCACTCAACAATATTCGTAGCAGCTTATGTCATATCAAGACACCGCCAAGATATGTAGGCGCAGGAGATTAATACATGGGAGAGCTGAATATCTATGGTGTGTATGTGCCGATTTTATTAATTCAAGCTGTGATTGCCTATGTTCTGCTTAGAATCTTGATGAAATGGCTAGACAGGCTAATCGCGAATGACTGGATCATCATGCCAAATATCTTCTACTTATGCATTTACGTACTTTTGCTGGGCGCCGTCCATTGGGCAGGCTTATTACTATGAGGCCTGATATTAAAATGATTGAGGAAAACCGTATATGACATCTGTCAATTTACGCAAATATTTGCGACCTGTACTTTTGACGGTAGTGGCTGTTCTCGCCATTTTAGTGATTCGACATATCTGGAATTATTATAATTCTGAACCATGGACGAGGGACGGGCGTGTACGTGGTGATGTAATTCAGGTGTCATCAGATATTTCAGGCCTGGTCACAGAAGTACTGGTGCAAGATAACCAGACCATCAAGAAAGGGCAGCCATTATTTAAAATTGATGTTGAACGTCAAGAACTGGATGTTGAAGAGGCTCGTGCGGATCTTGCGAAAGCAAAAGCAGGTTTAGCGCAAGCTGAGGCTGAACTGGCGAATGCTAAAGCCAATGTCGTGAAATCCCAGGCGAGTATTCATCTGGCAGACAAAAATGCGAACCGTTATTCAAGCTTAATGGATGGTGCTATTTCAAAACAGGAACAGGATCAGATTTTTGCTGCACGAGATGAATCACATGCCGAGCATGAGCAGTCCTTAGCTGCAATCGAACAGGCAAAAGCGAATATCGAACAGCAAAAAGCACTAATACAAGTCGCCGAGAATAACCTCAATCTCGCGCAACTTAATTTACATCGTTCAGAAGTTGTTGCTCCAGCAAATGGGACATTATCAAATTTTGAATTAAAAGAAGGGAACTATGTCAAAGTTGGCCAAGCGGTTGCAGCATTACTAGATCGCAAACAACTCTATGTAGTGGGTTATTTTGAAGAAACCAAACTAGATAAAATTTATGTGGGAGCACCAGCTACAATTCAGCTGATGGGTGATTCGCAAAAACTTAAGGGCCATGTGCAAGGTATTGCTTCTGGGATTGAAGATCGCGAACGTACTGCTGGTTCAGGTCTTTTAGCGAATGTAAATCCAACCTTTAGTTGGGTGCGTTTAGCCCAACGTGTCCCTGTTAAGATTATTCTGGATGAATTACCAAAGAATGAACTTGCCTTCGTTGCAGGGCGAACAGCAACAGTGCATATAGAAAAGCAAGGAAAAAACTGACCTGTAATTCAATAACACAAGGTTCTTTACGAAAAGAGAACCTTTTTATGAATCCTGATTTAAAAAGATCAAACAGCTATATAAAAAAGGTAATAATAAGAAGTATGTAATTTGACCATTAAATTACCTTGTCATTACATTTTAATTGACCATTTGTTCAAATTTTTATATTTTCATATGGACCTTTTTTAAGCAGGAGGAAATTTTTATTATGAATGATGTAAGGCTTTTATATGTAAGTAAGTTCAAAGATGAGAGATATTCTACTTCTGAACTTTATAATATTTTAACAGAAGCCTTAGAATTTAATGAGTTACACAAAATTTATGGCGCGCTCTATTTTGGTAATAATTATTTTGTCCAGTGTTTGGAAGGTACTGAAGAAGATGTAAAAGACCTTTTCTATAATCGAATAGTTAAAGATCCACGCCATAAGAACTGTGAAATTCTTTCTTATGAACTAATTGACTCATATCTTTTCTCTAGTTGGCACATGAAGTATGCCAATGTCCATAATGATCTCATTGAGTTCTTTATCAAGAATCATCATGATGGATTTAATCCTTATCTCCTGGATCCAGATACTATTCCTGCTTTTATAGAATTACTCAGACAGCACGAAGATGATTTATACAAAGCCCAGGTGATGGCCTAATCAAATTAAGATGTAACATGTGATATGTTAATTTAAAGAAATTGATATATTATATGCTATATTTATAATTTTAAGTTATTGAAATTTATAAAATAATTAAATTTTTAGTTTTAAAAAATAGAGAGGGTTAACCGTCTCTATTTTTTAATAGATTTAAAATTCCGAGGCAACTTAAATAAATTTCAACACTTCAAGTCTCAGTATTTAAAATATTTCCTGATTACATATTTCTATTCTTGAAATAAAATCGAGAGGCATAGTTAGTCTTTCAGCCGTTATTGTTTCGAAATGAACCCAGATAGCTGCATCTCTATTCTCAAAACTAATACTTACAAGCTTAACCAAGTCATAGGGTTCAACATTGTGAGTCAAGATAATATTATAAAAGTGATCTGAGCGTACGTAAGAGATAAGCATTTGATGAATAGCTACTTGTTCATCGCTACTTAACTCACTATATTTACTTAGTTCAGGTAAATCATGTTGTCTGTTCACTTTAGTCCTTATCAATCTTCAAGTTTTTTATAGAGGACCAGAATTTTATCAATTTAGACAGGGCAGCATTTAGTTGTTTTGTATAAATAATTGAACTTTTTATGAATGATGCTGTACTACAACGTCGGCCAGATTAAAGTGCTAACTATAATTAAAACTTTAACTATAAGCGCGTAGAAAACAATGTCTCAAATAAAAATTTATGCTTTACATGAAACAATCGAAGTACATAGAATAGAACTGATTAAAGCTATCCATCAAGCTTTAATCAAAAAGCTAAGTTGTCCCGACAAAAGATTTTTCAACGATTTATACCTTTAGAGTCTGAAAATTTTATTTACCTAAAGAATCGATCTAGATTTTATATCATTATCGAGATTTCAATATTTGAAGGAAGAACAAAAGAGACCAAGAAAGCATTTGTTTTGGCTTTATTTAAAAATATAAGTCATTTATGTGAAATTAAATCTAATGATATTCAAATAACTATATTTGAAACTCCTAAAAGAAAATTGGGGTGTTCGAGGGAAAATTGCGGATGAGCTTCATCTAGGTTACGAGGTAAATATCTTAGTAAGTTATGTATAAAGAAAACCTTAAGACTAATCTTAATATCTACGTTTAACATGACTAGGATGAAAAAGACATATTAACTAATTGGTGAGTGCTACATACAGGAATAGGCTATATGCATAATATCTTATTTAACATAATATACATTATACGAAATGCACTATATATTAGATTCAAATAGAAATGTCCGCCTTAGATTCGCACTTATTGCTGATCTTGGCGGACATACACATGTGAACATGGATCTTGAATAAATTGAGAAAGCTTAAGTCAGATTTAAATTAAAACTCTTTTGTCACGCTTAATCCAGCACTCCAGTTACGACCTTCTGCTGGTTCAAAGTAACGGCCTATTGGTTTGGTCATATCATTCACAATAACTGAGCCTGAATAGTTTTTATCAAATAAGTTATCTATACGTGTAAAAGTATTAAAAGCCCAATCATTCACTGTCCAGCTATATCCTATATTTGCTGCAGTAACTGTATAGCTGGGTGCAAAGTCTGAATTCACATCATTTACATAAATCTTATCACTATAACGAACATCTATACCTGCACTTAAACCATTTTCAGGTTTCCAACCCAAGCTTAAGAAAGCCTGATTCTTAGCAATGCCGGGAATATAGTTATCTTTTGGAACTGCAGCTACAGCCCCCTCAGCGGGAATATTTGCATCAAATTTTGCATCAATATAGCTATAGCTGGCTTGTGCTGCCAGATTACGCCACAGGTCTTTACTCCAAGATAGCTCTAATCCTTTTCTTAGGGTTTTATCTGCATTACGGAAGGTTGAACGTCCATTATCACTTCCAGCAGAGACAATGTCATTTTCAGTTGTTGTATAAAAGGCTGCAGCGGTAAATTGTCCAAATGAAGTATCAGATTTCGTCCCAATTTCATAGGTTTCACTTTCTGATGCCTTTAAGTCAAATTTTCGTGTACTTCCATCTGCTGGATAAGCCATTTCGGTAAATGTTGGTGTTTCAAAACCTTGTGCATAGCTTGCATAAGTGATTAATTCAGGAAGAATTTTCCAACTTACTGCAAATGAAGGCAGTACTTGCTCATAAGTCGTTTTACCTGAATTATCGCCATTGCTTAGGTAATGATCTTCAGATTTAAAATGTACATTGCTATAACGCAAACCAGCATCTAAAGTCCAATCTGGCGTAAAGTTATAGGATGCTTGAATATAAGGATCTGCATTCCAAAGCGTATTGTCTTCATCACGACGTAAATCACCTTTAACTCCAAACGTATTTTCACCAATATAGTTGTTATATCCCTTACGATCTTCTGTCATTGCATCAATTGCCACCCCAGCAATGAGTTTTAAATTCGGTAAGATTTCTTTACCTGTCCAACGTATATCTGTTCCATAGAAATTACGATCAAAATCAATGACACCACCTGCATGATTAGCAGGTTCTTGATTTACTTTTGGAGTTGATTGATATTGAGTTACAGAACGTTGCCCAGCATAGAACATTGCATAAACTTCATTTAAATCATTAATTGGTTTATTCCAAGTTACTCCTGTCTGTATTTGCTCAATTTCCTTGCGAGCGTTGTAATCTAAGACACCTTTTACTGCTTGTTTAGGATTAGCCTTCCATTGATCTCGAGTTAAACCACCTGGATCATCTGCTGCAATTTTGACATAGTTATTGACCCAGTTAATTTTAGAGCCATCGTCCAGATCCCAAGTCAGCTTGGCATTGTTCAGTACTTTATGTGCACCACTATGATCACGGAAACCATCGGTATCAAAATAAGATGAACTGATGATATAGCTTGGTTCAGAAGCATTCTCTGAACCACCTTGTAGCACCAGGTTCGTTTGGCCTTTATTCTGACTGCCACCCGAATATCCTAAAGTGACTGAATCAGGTCCCTGTCCTTCACGGCTTTGTGTCAGGATGGTTCCACCAGAAGAATTACCATATAGCGAGGAAAATGGACCACTCAGCACTTCAATATGATCCAAACTATTCAAGTCAATATTCGAGGTTTGCCCCTGCCCATCTGGCATAGTCGCAGGAATACCATCGACATATAAACGTACCCCTCGAACACCGAAAGTCGAACGTGCACCGAAGCCCCGCATTGAGATCTGTAGATCCTGAGCATAATTTTCGCGGTTATTCAGCTGTAAACCTGGTACACCTTTTAAGGTTTCAGACAGGTTTACATTTAAGCTATTTTGTTGTTCCTGATTCAGATAATAGGCAGATGCCGGGGTTTCCAGAATGGCACGATCTGTACGGGTTGCTTCAACCACAATGGGAGCCAGTCGCTGTACCTCTGTAACCGGTTCTTCCGCATAAATTCCTTGACTGATACAAGCAATCAGACAGGATAAAGTCGATTTCATCGGCAACCGCGTGGTATGAAGGTGCATAGCTAATATTCCTAATATCTGGCATTCACTCATGCCATGGGAGTTCAAACGTTTTAAAAGTGTCTTATTAATTTTAAAGACTCAGCATCTGCATAAGATCAAACTGAATACTTGCAGGAAAGCTGAGCTAAAGGTTCATGATTTTCTAATCAAGCTTTATTGTCATAACAGCCTGTATTTTGCATAAAAAAGCTTGACGAATCAGGCTTTTTTACTTAACTATAAAACTTCATTATTTATTGTCAGGTAGTGCATAGGCAACCAAAGAATCACCCATTTTGGTACCGAAGGAACCGTGACCACCCGCCATAATCACAACATACTGCTTACCATTGGCTTCATAAGTCATTGGCGTCGCTTGACCACCTGCAGGCAGACGACCTTTCCACAGCTCATCACCATTAGTCACGTTGATCGCACGGATGTAATTGTCTTGAGTTGCACCGACAAACATCACATTACCTGCAGTCGAGATTGGACCACCTAACATTGGTACACCCATTTTAAATGGAGGCAATGGAATGCCCGGCATACTGTCACGAATCGTACCGATACGACGTTTCCAAGCGATTTCATGATTGGTCAGATCAACACCAGCCACATAACCCCATGCAGGTTGCTTACATGGCAAGCCGAATGGAGACAGGAAGGCACTGATTTCAACACCATAAGGCACGCCATACATTGGCTGTACCCCCGCTTCAGTACCTGCACCTTTGGCAGTCTGCTTACGGTTAGGATCAGCAGGAATCAAGCGAGTCACGAATGGCAAACCAATTGGATTGGTCAATGCAATTTGACGATCTGGGTTGACTGACATACCGCCCCATTCGAATACACCGAGGTTACCTGGGAACACCAACGTACCATTTTCAGATGGAGGTGTATAAATACCGTCATAGTTTAATTTCTTGAACGATACACGACACATCAACTGGTCAAACATAGTGGCACCCCACATGTCTTTATCAGTCAATTTATCTTTAGGTGCCAGATTAAAGTCTGAAAATGGTTGAGTTTTTGAATACCACTCGCCTTTAGTTTGCGGACCGCGTTTTACTGACTGAGGTACTGGTTTTTCAGTAATCGGAACGATCGCTTCACCTGTACGACGGTCTAACACAAAGGCATTACCGGTTTTGGTCAGCACATAGATCGCTGGAACCATGTTCCCGTTTTTGTCTTTGATATCAGTCAATGTCGGTTGAGCTGGTACATCCATATCCCAAAGGTCATGATGGGTCGTCTGGAAGTTCCAGATCAATTTACCAGTTGACGCATTCAGTGCCAGCATTGAGTTCGCATAACGCTCATCTAGCTCAGTACGGTGACCACCGTAGATATCCGGTGTACCTACACCTGTTGGTACATAGACAATATCCAACTGTGCATCATAAGCCAATGGTGCCCATGCGTTTGGCGAATTGTTTACAAATTTTTGTCCTGGAGCTGGAATCGCGTTTGGATCTTCTGCGCCAGTATCAAATACCCATAATAATTCACCGGTATTTACGTCATAACCACGGATTACACCTGAAGGTTCTTCAGTTGAGTAGTTATCCGTCGTTGAACCCGCGATAATGATGGTTGTACCTGTGATCACTGGAGGTGAAGTCGGGTTATAACCGCCTGGATATGGAAATGGCATGTCTTTTTGCAGATCAACTTCACCATTGTTACCAAAGTCAGAACATACTTTACCAGTAGTCGCATTCACTGCGACCAGACGTCCATCATTGACCGGTAAGATCACTTTCTGAGGACATTCAGCAGAAGTTGTTGAACGTGCAGCCAGACTGCTTTCAAAACCTGCAGTATTGTTCGCATTATAATAAGATACGCCACGACAAGTTAAATGCTGGAAGGTATTGTCCGCTTTCAGTTTAGGATCGAAGCGCCATTTCTCCTTACCAGTCGCAGGATCAAGTGCAATCAGATATTGGTGAGTTGAACACATGAACAGGTTGTTCCCCACTTTAATTGGAGTCACCTGATTGGTCGTTTCACCAGAGTCTTTATCTGTTTTAGTATCGCCAGTACGGAATTCCCAAGCCAGTTCAAGATCTTTTACATTTTCAGAATTGATCTGTTTTAATGGAGAATAACGTAAACCTGACTGAGTACGACCATAAGCAGGCCAATCTTCATCGGCAATACCTGGAATAGATTGATGGACTGCAGGTTGCTGTGATTTTAATTCGCCACGGATTTCTTGCGGATCATTAAATACAGAATAAATCATGACAGCAATCGTAATTGCCAGCGAGCCAGTCAGCGCCATTTTTGCAGCTTTGCTGTCGCCAAAACCGCGAGTTACTGCAGGAATCAGCAGAGCCAGACCGAATAGGCCTAAAATATCTAGACGTGGTGCCAGTGCAAAGAAGTCTGAACCCACTTCCCAAAGACCCCATACCACTGTACCAAGGACCAATACTGCATAAACAATAAGGGCTGTGCTTTTACGTTTTTGTAATAACACGGCTGTCGCCAGGAAGAACAGACCGGCAATGATGTAGTACCAAGACCCACCAAGTGTTGCCAGATATATTCCTCCAAATAGCAGAACCAAACCGAAAATGGCAGCAATAGCTGCCAGAATCGTTTTCAGTACTGAACCTGAAGACGAAGTATTCATATTGAACACCTTTTTTTTGATTTCTTGAACGTCTAAGCACTTAAGCGGCATAGACACCATATTGTTAAGTTCTTAGTTATAAATACATGAATACTTGGAGTATCAGTTCATCAATGCCCCAAAGTAATGGAAGAATCATTGTGTATTTGCAACTAAAAACTCCGATTAGAACGACGTATTAAACTTGATTCCACCCACCCAAACATTTTCACCGTCTTTATATGCACCGACATGATGGACATATTGCAGGTTTGGACGGATGGTCAGCCAGTTAGTTGCATGAATGCCGTAATAGATTTCCGCATCGACTTCTTCACTACGGTTACCCAATACATCATTGTTCATATTGATACGGGCAACACCCAAAGCGATTTCATCCTGTGGACGGGCATCCATCACACCTTTGTAGACAAGACCGATATTTTGCATATCACTAACTTGGTTGGTTTTAGAATCATGAACAGTGACGTTCACGAAACCACTTAAACCACGAGAAGTATCCCCAGGATGTGCAGTGATTTGTTGTTTCGCTAAGATCCAGCCCCCGTGATGATGACCTTTAGCATCTGAATTTGTATCAATGACATCTACATCAGCGGTGCTGTAGTAATAACCAGCACGATATTCACCTGGCAGTTTTTGCTCACCCAGTTTCGGTGTCCAGACTACTTCTGCAGGAATGATCGCGCCTTTAGAGCCGTCTGTGCTCAGGTTAAAGCCTTTGCCGCGCTCCAGATTCTCAGGGTTGTATTCATAAACCCCTACCTGAGTATAAACTTCCGGGGTAACGTTATATTTAACCCGCGCAGCCCATTGAGAAACTGGCCAGTTATACCATTGATCTCCTACCCAGTTACCCACTTGTGAACCACACAATGCCAGATTCTGGAAATCACAATCGAAACTGTTAAAGTCTTCACCTTCACCAAAACGTCCGACTTTGACATCCAGTTTTTGATCCAGGAATTGTTTCTTGATCCAGAAATCTGTTAGACGCCAGGTTTGACCGCGGCCCCATACTTCCTGAACTGAACTTAAATGTCCTGTAAGCGCATCAGAAGTATTCGAAAGATTACGGCCATCACGATGAGTCACCGTAACTTGTGCTTCAGTGTCTTGCCAGCCAGCAATTTTTTCCAGATCCAGATGAGCATTCAGGTTTAACTGACCGGTATATTCTGTGCCATGGCTATTTGAGCGTTTCGCGTCAAGTAAAGTCGCCATTTCACCTGTATATCCAAAGCTAAAATTATAGCCCTGTTCATGAAGCTGGATACGCTGACCATTCCAGTCACCCAACATCCACGGACTTTCTGCACTAAATGCATCAGCGGCCTGGGTAGTTGTATTTGCCAATAGCAATCCAACTAAGGATGTATAGACAGCCTTAGATAAGGGAGAAATAGACATTAAATGCTTCACCTTAATCACGTTTTTACTAAATATAGTACACTCATTTAATTTTTTAGTTTCAAATAATGAAGGAAAAGTATTAATAATGTTATGAAGTTTAGCTAATCTAATCCTTTTGTTAATTTTAATTTAAGAAAATTTTAAATTTTAAATTCAATAATTTAAGAGGAATTAAATATAATATTAATAAAAATAATACTACCTATAAATAATTTTTCTACATCAGTTCTTTTGTACAAAAATTTACCAATTCGAATTGCGTAATAAAAAAATATTTGGTCTTTTGCTCATTTTATATACTAAAACTTGATGGTCATTGCCGTTCTATTCTTGGGTTTCTTAGCGAGGAAAATTGAGAAAAAACTAGATCTATATAGGTACTTAAACCCATTAAATAAGATAAAGAGTGATATCTGCTAAATAAAGTTTAAATATATGTAAAAATTATAATTATTGGCTATTCATATTAGGGTGTGTTGACACT
>NZ_JAALGV010000125.1:0-7608 GCF_011174875.1 Acinetobacter sp. GFQ9D191M | reverse complement strand
GACAAACCCGGTACGGTTCAGAATGATGGAGGGCGCATAAAATGACTAATAATGCTTTTAAATTCGTTTCCTCTGCCCTTAATGACAATATTGAAAGAGTTGTTTCTCATTTATTCCCAAATGGGAAAAGAGAAGGAAATTATTGGGTAACTGGTGATGTACATGATACTCCTGCAGCTGGTGGGGGAAGTTTTAAGGTCGGCCTGAGTGGAAAATATTTAGGTATTTGTCGCGATTTTAATGGCGATGATAAGAGTTATGACTTACTTGATGCTTGGTCGCTGCGCTTCTCTATAACAAAATTAGAAGCCTTGAATGAGGCTACTAAATTTTTATCTATAGAAGTTCCGGTAAATAAAGTAAGTGTTACTCCTGAAATAAAAACAATCCTTGAGAAATCAAAAAAAGCTCCTAGCCAAAATTGGAATCAAAAATTAGTCAGCCGCTTGAAGTCTAACTTACAGGCTTTGGAATATCTGTATAAGAGATCTTTGACTGATGAAACCATTCAAGAATTTAGACTGGGTTTAACGTACCCTTATAATCGTGATGGTGTCATTTCTAGTGATGCCCTGGCTTTCCCTATACGCAATATGGATGGTAGTTTTTCAAGCCATCATGCCTTTTATGCAATTGATAGCGTGACTCAAAATCCGATCGATAAGAATGGTTGGATGAAAGGTAAACCGCAAATTTATTTCACTCATGCATTTCGTAAACAAAAGAATTTGTTTGTTTGTGAGGGGATTAAGGATGCATGGGTTGTATATCAAAATCTAAAAAAACATGACCTACTTTCTCAGTTTTTAATCTGTTCAAGCACACATGGTTCTTCTATTCCTGATGAAATGAAGAATGCAGATTTTTGGACAAAATTTGAGAAAATTTATCTTGGTCATGACCATGATTCAGCGGGTAATAAGATCGCTGAGAAGCTCTCTGAATTCATCCCTTTAGAGTGTTACAGAATACTTTGCCCCTCTCACTATGCGCCAATTAAATACAATAGTGATGGTTCTGAGAAGCCTGAAAATGAATGGGGTGCTGACTGGACAGATTTCTTCAAACTGGATGGTTGTATAGAAGAATTTCTGTCTTTATTGGAAGAAGCTGAGCCTATTTCCCTTGATGTTAAAGAGGAAGATAACTTATCAGAAGGACGTTTTAACGTAGCACCTGTTGATATTAATGGGGCTTACCTCAATAAGAAAATGTATTACCCGGTTCAAACCTTAGTTCGTCAAAAAGAAACTGATGACTATCAAAATACATACTATGTAGAAAGGTATGAAACTGTTGTCGTGAGATCAGATGCTACAGTTCATAAAGCTGTAATATCTCCGGCACCAAAAGGAACACCTGAGTCTGAACGGGTTATTCGATTATCGGATGGAACTCTTATTAGATCAGCGCCTAAACCTAATGAATTTGGTACATGGAATTGGTCTAGCATTAATGACTACCGTATGGTTCCGTTCGTTGAAAATAACTATAACATCTGTGAACTGGGACCACGCGGTACCGGTAAAAGCCATATTTACAAAGAGTGTTCACCGAATAGTATTCTAGTTTCAGGTGGGCAAACCACTGTCGCTAATCTGTTCTATAACATGAGTAGCCGCCGTATTGGTCTGGTGGGGTTGTGGGATGTGGTGGCCTTTGATGAAGTTGCCGGTATTTCCTTTAAGGACAAAGATGGCGTTCAGATCATGAAAGACTACATGGCCTCAGGATCTTTTGCCCGTGGCCGTGAACAGATGGAAGCCTCAGCTTCGATGGTTTTTGTGGGTAATATTAACCAAAGTGTTGAATCCTTGGTGAAGACTAGCCACTTATTGGCTCCTTTTCCTGAAGCAATGATCGATTCAGCATTCTTTGATCGCTTTCATGCCTATATCCCGGGTTGGGAAATTCCAAAAATGCGTCCGGAATTCTTTACTAACCGTTATGGTCTAATCGTTGATTATCTGGCTGAATTCTTCAGGGAAATGCGTAAGCGTAGTTTTGCGGATGCCATTGAGAAGTACTTTAAGCTCGGCAACAACCTGAATCAGCGCGATGTGATTGCCGTTCGCAAGACGGTTTCCGGATTGATGAAGCTGCTCTACCCACATGGTCAGTTTAACAAAGAAGATGTACGGCAATGCCTGGAATATGCACTGCAGGTGCGCCGTCGGGTCAAAGAACAGCTGAAGAAAATTGGAGGGATGGAATTCTATGATGTGCATTTCAGCTATATCGACAATGACACCTTAGAAGAGCATTTTGTTTCAGTCAAAGAGCAGGGGGGTGGCGGACTTATTCCCGAAGGTCCTGCTAAACCAGGTTTTTTGTATACCATCGGACTCAGTAATAAGGGCATGCCAGGTTTATACCGCTTAGAACTGCAAGTCACTAAAGGTTCAGGAAAATTGGCGACATCTGGCTTATGGAATTCAAGTAGTGCCAAAGAACAGGTCAAGATTGCTTTTGATTACTTCAAGGCCAATGCATCCCGGATCTCGGGGGGCAGTAAGGTGCTGGAACATGATTTCCATTTACATGTGGTGGAATTACAGAATACCGGCCCGCTCAGCCATCTTGCTCTGCCAAGTTTAGTGGCTTTTGCTTCTGGCCTGTTAGGACGATCGGTACAAAGTCAGATGGTGGTACTGGGTGATATGAGCTTGGGTGGTTCTGTGACACCGGTGGAAAGTATTGCCGAATGTCTGCAAGTTGCTTTTGATGCGGGTGCCAAGAAGGTTGCTTTGCCAATGAGTAGTGCGGCAGATATCCCAACGATTCCTGTGGAACTGTTTACCAAGTTCCAGACCAGCTTTTATGCAGATCCGGTAGATGCTGTGTTTAAGGGGCTAGGGGTGGATTAATTTCATATCTGTCTGGAAGAGTTACAGTAGATTGTTTTAAATTCAGTTTCTCAAGTTAAACATCATGTTGTAAAAGCATACTGCCTCTTTAAAAGAGGCAGTATTTTTTCTAGTCCGTGATCATTAAACAAAAAGCAATGAACTGTACTGCTGAACCAAGAGATTAATGAAAGACTCAAAAGAGAGAATTATCATATTTATAGTCATTCTTGATTGCTTTCTATTCTGGGCTGACTATTGTGGGCAGGACATTACCTCACTATTGTAAAATATTGAGATAATCATTATTTCAAGCAACTCGAGAGGCTTAAATCTCATGACTAAAAAATCTTCTGAACCTCACGCGAAAATGTCGGCAGAATCTCAAGAAAAAGTACAAGAACCCGCTAGAGAAATGAAGGATGAAAAAATCCCTTTACCCGAATTGCATCAGACCAGGGATGTTTCTGAAAAAGTAACTGAATCCAGAGAATTATTGGGCAAGCAAATGTCAGCGAACCTGATTGCGATCGCAGAACTTATCAATAAACCCATTCCTCAAATGCAGGTGGATGAACATGGTGTTTTTCACGAGGTTAAAAGTAACTGATATGTATAGCTAAATTCCAAATAAATCACCGCAGTAATCTTGAAATAAGATATCAATATCTTTAACCCTAAACTTTTCCTAACTGATTTTACTTGAGCCCACATTTTTTCACTTCGTCTTGCACTTCGCCTCAAGCAGCGCTTGAGACTAGCTCAGGATTTAAGTCAGGGCTATATTTAGGTAGCCATACAAGGTAATGACCTGCTTTCTGAAGTAATTCTTGCAGTCTTTTACCTTTATGGAACGTCGCATTATCTATGATTGGCTGCTTAACCTCTGCTTTTAACTTTGGTTATTTATGGGAGGATTACCCTAAGCTATTGCTGGTTTAATAGATGATGGGGAGCAAAAAAGATAAAACTGCGTGCGCCAAAAGAAGAATTATTGTAATTTTCTGGACCAAACTTTTGAAGCAAAGTTTGAAATTCATCTTGTTCAATATTGATAATCGAAATTGATTTAAATGCGAATCCTGGTATGAGAATACATTTTAGGCCAAGATCATTTCTAAGCTTCTGTAATTTTATGAAAATTTTTCCTAGAGGTCTATTTTTTTCATCTGGACTTAAGTCCTCAGGGTGAAAGCCAAAAAAATTTTCTGGAAAGTCAGTAACGTTCTTGATAATAGTCATTAATTTCAGAGTAATAATTCGTTAAATAAAACTTTAATTCAAAAATTAAAAAAGCTCAAGCTATTGTTTTTTATCAACATAAAACATTGACCGAAAAATATTAGAGTTAATTGTCCAAAATTATATTTCTATTTTGGATTTACACCCGATGTTGTTGTTGTTATTCCCAAGGGCTTTGTTGCACAAAGATTTGAAATGCAAAGCGCCCCTAATTGAGCCAAATTTAAGGCGTAACTTGGGTAAGTGGTCGACCTAATTCCGTAAATCTGTTGAGGACTGCTACACGTGCATGGATCTCATTCACTTGGCTATCAAAACTCCTTGCACTGAGTTTATCTCCTAATAATTTGATGCAATGCATCTTAGTTTCAACCAACTTCGCCGATGATAGCCTGACCATTTTTTCCATAGTGTCCTGCCTAAACGTTTAATTGTTCGAAGTAATTCATTTCGCTCTAGCGAGCTACTCTTTGTATCTTTCCATGGTTTCGCATTTTTTCTAGGTGGAATCACCGCATGTGCTTGCCGATCTGCAATGACCTGACGGCATTGCTTGGTGTCATAAGCTCCATCGGTATAAACAGAGTCAATCTGCTCATCTTGTGGAATCTGATTAAGTAAATCACCAAGCACCTGTGAATCACTGACATTATTGGTTGTGAGCTGAATAGCGCGTATTTGTAGGGTTTTGGCATCTATACCAATATGTAGTTTACGCCATTGGCGACGATATTCAGCTCCATGTTTCTTGCGTTTCCATTTGCCCTCACCTAGCTTTACTGGTGACTAAATTATAAGTGCTCCCATTCTTCACCATTATAACCATCAAGCAGTCACCCTGCCGATCTTCTTCATGCAAACACTGCATGATGACAATAGTCGGTGTGTCCGGTGAGTTAGTACGAGACTCAAGCGTATTCTGGAGCTACTTGATTACCCTCGCCTTCCTTAATGGGACAACTTCTTTCAAACAATCCCGACAAACCTTGATTCCTCCATCATTAATTATGTAATCGATTTCAGTCATACCATGCAGGCCGAATAAACAGCATAGGAATTGAGACATTACTCTTTTCCAAATAATAAAAAACCATCCGAAGATGGTTTTTGTTTAGTCTTTAGCTATTAGCCGCAGGAAACTTGAACGATAATTTTAGTTTGTGGATCGGTGACTACCGTAACTCTATTTGAGCGGTAATCTAAAGTTACTGGTTGACCTGGCGCAACCATTCGTACAATTTCAGCTTTAGTCTTAGCTTTAATTACTGCTTCAGATAAACCAGTTTGTCCCACAAGCTTTGTTGCTTCATCAGTTATACAGCTAGTCATCGTATTTGGTTGTTGAGAAGGCATCTGTTCAGGATTATTTGCACATGCTGTCAATGCAACTGCCGCTAGAATTAAAGATAAATTCTGGATAATTTTCATAAGCTTTTGTCTTATCAGGATTAAAAAGGTAACCATACCAAATACGATAACCTCGACTGTAGGCTTAACTACAATCTCTATACATTCTATTTAAACCGAATATTTAATAAGAAAAGTATTGCTCTCTTAAAGTTAAGGTTTAAAAAATTCCATACAGATTTAATGCTCACAACTAAAAACCTCCCGAAGGAGGTTTTGTACACTATAGCATTTAAGTTTTTAACCACAAAATGCCTTAAGAATAGTTTTAGTTTGTGGATCAGCAATTACTGTTACTCGTCCTGGATGATAATCTTTAGTTATAGGTTGACCAGGTGCAACAAGTCTTACGACCTTAGCATTTGTTTTTGATTTGATGTCAGCTTCACTCGATAGTGTTGTACGGGCTAATGCTGCTGCACTTTCAGGTACGCATTTGTTCATCATTTCAGGCTTCTGAACAACGTCTGTATTAGGAGTGCCGGCACAAGCAGTCAAAGTCACTGCTGCAATAATAAGCGATACATGATAAATAATTTTCATAAGCTTCTATCTTTAACATATAAAAGCAGGATCATACCTAGGAAGGCTTAGAGCAGCCTAGTCATATCAACAATGTTAATACACTTCTTTAAATATTGAGATTTAAAAAAAACCACTTAACTCTCCCAAGTTAAGCAGGCACATGTCAGGTCATCAATCTTTTTTGCTCTTTTTCTCCACAAGCATCCTAACAAATAACTTATCTAGCCAAATAGAATTATTCCGCTTTGAATAGCCACTAATTTTGTAGACACCTTTTAGTTAGATAAAATGGCTAATTAACGAGGTGCTTATGAGCAGTAAACGATATCCTGAAGAATTCAAAATTGAAGCAGTAAAGCAAGTTACCGAGAAAGGTTATAGTGTGGCCGAGGTTGCTGCGCGTTTAGGTACAACTACACATAGTTTATATGCCTGGATTAAACGCTATGATCCTCAACAACCCAAAGTTACTCAATCAGCAGATCCAACTGCAGAGCTAGCAAAGCTCAGAAAAGAACTGCAAAGAGTAACGGCTTTGTTGCATAAAGGTTTGAAAGGCTGAGTTCCCTTAAGCTACTCAAACTTAAGAGACAACTTGGGTATGAGGGCGACCTAATTCTGTGAATTTATTCAAGACTGCCATGCGTGCATGGATCTCATTCACCTGACTTGGAAAACTCCGCGCTGTTAATTTATCGCCTAATAATTTGATGCAATGCATCTTGGTTTCAACCAAACTTCGACGGTGATAACCAGACCACTTTTTCCAAAGCGATCTGCCTAGCCGTTTGACTGTCTTTAATAATTCGTTCCGCTCTATAGACCTCGCTTGCTGATCCTTCCAAGGCTTTGTATTCTTTCTAGGTGGAATGATCGCATGTGCATCTCGATCTAAAATGACTTGTCGGCAGTGCTTTGTGTCATAAGCACCATCTGTATAAACAGAATCAATTGGTTCATCCAAGGGAATTTGAGCAAGTAAATCTTCGAGTACTTGAGAATCACTGACATTATTTGTGGTGAGTTGTACTGCACGTATTTGCAGGGTTTTAGCATCTATAGCAATGTGAAGCTTACGCCATTGGCGACGATATTCAGCCCCATGTTTCTTGCGTTTCCATTCACCTTCACCAAGAAACTTCAAACCAGTAGAGTCTATGAGTAGATGCAGTCCATCACTACTTTTTTGATAGCTAATCGCAATATCAATATGCTTTTGTCTACGACAAAGGGTGGAATAATCCGGAGCTGTCCAATCTAATCCAGAGAGTTTAATCAGACTTTGAACAAAACCTGTGACCATACGTAAAGAGAGTCGGAATAGTAATTTGATCATTAAGCAGCATTGAATCGCTGTATCGGAGTAGGTTTGATTTCGACCTTGCTTGCCTTGTGATTGTGCATACCACTGAGTCTTTGGATCAAACCAAATGGAAATATTACCTCGGTTAATTAAGGCTCGGTTATAGGATGACCAATTGGTTGTACGGTAGATTTTAGAGGCAGGCTTATTCATTTTGAAATCATATTGCTGAATAAGCTTTTGATGCTAGGTTTGTGCAACAAAGGGCACTGTTGCAAATAGAGA
>NZ_JAALGV010000124.1:0-25332 GCF_011174875.1 Acinetobacter sp. GFQ9D191M | reverse complement strand
TTTTGCTAGTCTAGAGCCTTTATAAATTACATTTGCTACATCATCAATCCGCCCCATCACCTGCCCATTATCAAACCTCAATACTTTCAACCCAAATTGAGCCAAAGCTTCATCTCGAATTCGATCTGCTTCTAAACCTTCATCCGTAAAGTGCTGGCTGCCATCATACTCAATAATCAAATTAGCAGCGGGACAGTAAAAATCCACGATGTAATTTAAAATTGGCTTCTGTCTATAAAACTGCAAACCTAAAATTTGCTTATTCCGAAGTCGTGACCATAATAACTTTTCAGCATCGGTCAGGTTGTTACGTAGGTCACGTGAGGCTTGTTTTAAGTTTTTATTATAGAGTCTCATTTTTGTTCTCTTTTTTTGGAATCTCCCCTAACCCTGAGCCATATATGGCGCAAGAACAAAGAGAGGGACTCCATGTAAACAAATAAATTACGTGACAGCTCCTTCCTTAGAAAAAGGGAGGTTGGGAGGGCTTTAATTTATCAAATATGCGCCCCTTTTTTAGCCCATCAATCCCAAACAATTCGTTTTTACACTTTTAAGTCTGCAAAAATCATCACTTTCATGAATAATAGACCAATAAATTTATCTCCCAAATCAATGACTATTGGTGTTCCAATGAAGAAACTCATGAACGGTGCTGAAAACATCGTTGTTGAAATGTGCAAAGGCTTTGTCCTGGCACATCCAGAACTGGCATTTAATGAATCTTATAAAATCATTTCCCGAAAAGAAAAACACCAAAATGTCGCCCTGATCAGTGGTGGTGGTAGCGGTCATGAACCAGCCCATGCCGGCTTTGTCGGTCAAGGCATGCTGGATGCTGCCATATGTGGTGACGTGTTTGCCTCACCTTCACAAATTCAGGTCTATAAAGCCTTACAGCAAGTCGCGACTGACAAAGGCGTCTTGATGATCATCAAAAACTATTCTGGCGATATGATGAATTTCCAGAATGGTGCAGCTTTAGCCACAGAAGATGGTATTAAAGTTGATTACGTGAAAGTCGCTGATGACATTGCAGTAAAAGACAGTCTATATACAGTTGGCCGTCGTGGCGTTGCCGGTACGGTCTTCGTCCATAAAATTGCCGGTGCTGCTGCATCTAAAGGTTATGAGCTGGCACGTGTTAAAGAACTTGCACAAAAAGCTGCGGACAATGTGATTAGCCTTGGTTTTGCCTATACCTCTTGTACCGCCCCCGCCAAAGGCACACCAACGTTCACTTTAGCTGATGATGAAATGGAATACGGCGTCGGCATCCACGGTGAACCGGGCATCCGTCGTGAAAAAATCCTGCCGTCTAAAGAACTGGCACAACGTATTGTTGATGACTTGTTTCTGGATCGTCCAAACCTGACTGAAGTGGCTGTTCTGGTAAATGGTTTTGGCACAACTCCACTGCAAGAATTGTTTGTGTTCAATAACGATGTATGTGAACATCTGGCAAGTAAAGGCATCAAAATTTACCGTACCTTTGTCGGCAACTACATGACCAGTATCGACATGGCAGGTGCATCGGTTTCCTTGTTGGCAGTGGATGACGAACTAAAAACTTATCTGGATGCGGAAGCCAATACTCCCGCATTTAAAATGGATGGTTCACCTGCACTGCCATTTGAGTTTGCTGCCAAAGACCAAACTGCTGTACGCACAGTAAATACAGATGTTGAAACACATCCTGAACATGCGGTGATTGCCAATGAACACTTCACTATTGAAAACATGCGCTATGTGGTCGATGTGATGAGTGCCTGCATCATTAAAAATGAAGTGCCTTTCTGTGAATTAGATGCTCATGCAGGTGATGGCGACTTCGGTATGAGCGTGGCTAAAGGCTTTAAACAGCTAAAACGTCAATGGCATGAACTGGTTCAAGCTGAACAGATGGATGATTTCCTGCTGAACTGCTCCATGATCATCATGGAACATTGTGGCGGTGCATCAGGTCCAATCTGGGGTTCTGCTTTCCGTGCAGCAAGTAAAGCTATAAAACGCAAAACTACATTAACCGTGGCGGATTTTGCCGACATGCTACAAGCTGCTGTTAAAGGCATTCAGATTACAGGCGAACGCTCATTCGGTCGTGGTGCCGTGGTTGGTGACAAAACCCTGATTGATGCTCTGGTACCTTGTGCAGATTCATGGTCTGCCAATATCGACAAGACCTTTAAAGAAAACTTTGTTCTAGGTGCTCAAGCAGCAGTTCAAGGTGCGGAATCAACTAAAGAGATCGTAGCGCGTATGGGCCGTGCCGGGACTGTAGGTGATCGTAGTCTGGGTTATCCAGATGCTGGCGCACATGGTTTAGGTGTGATCTTTACTGATATTGCTGAGCATATTAAATAATTAGAAATCCCTCCCTTACGAAGCGGTGCTTCTCACCCTTTAGAAAAGGGAGGAACCACGCGAATTTAATATTGTTATTAGATCCATATGAAGTCCCTCCTTTGTAAAAGGGGGATTTAGGGGGATTCTGTTTGATTAACTACAATATTTAAATATTACAGAAATTACTTCTTCTAACTGATTCATTATCTGTAAATTACTAAATCTTAATACTCTTAAATTTAACTCTCTCAATGCTTCATCCCTTATTCGATCTGTCTCCAAACCCTCTTCAGTAAAATGTTGATCACCATCGCACTCAATCGCCAGATTCACTGCTGGGCAATAAAAATCCACAATATAATTTAAAATTGGCTTTTGCCGATAAAACTGCAAACCTAAGATTTGCTTATTACGAAGTCGTGACCATAACAGCTTTTCAGCTTCAGTCATGTTGTTTCGTAGATTGCGTGATACTTGTTTTAAATTTTTATTGTAGGGTTTCATTATTATTCTTATTAAATTAGTTTAATCCCTCCTAACCTCCCTTTAAGAAAGGGAGGAACTACGCGAATTTTATGCTGTCATTAAATTCGAGGGAAGTCCCCCTTTGTAAAAGGTGAGAGGCATTGCTTCGCAAGAGGGGGATTCCATTCCTTTATTTAAATCTCTCCAAAAACTTCTCCAACTCCTCCGTCACCACCACCCTTTTTCTACCCTTCAACTGGTCCTTATCCAGCAAACCTTCTGAATCTACGACTAGTACTTTATGTCCATCCTGTTTTAAACGATCTACACCTTCAAACAGCATTCGGGCACCGACATCATGCATCAAAGTGAGATTAGTCAAATCGAGGATAATGGTACTTTTACCTTCAGGTTCATCCTGCAAAATGCGTAGCAGCATTTCAGACTCGGTAAACTGCAATACGCCACGCAGTTCATAAACCACGACGTTATTCTTTTTCCCCACTGTGTAACGACTTTGCAAAATGGTCTGTGCTGACGGCGTACCTTCCATGAGATGCAGTCCCATATCGTGCGACAGATTTTCAAAGATTCTGACCCCACGCACACTATTACCATGCTCATCAATTTTCGGAGAAAATACCGCAATCCCAACTTGCCCTGGCAGCACTCCAATAATGCCACCTGCCACGCCACTTTTGGCCGGAATACCGACTGTGGTCAGCCAGTCTCCAGCAGCATCATACATACCGCAGGTCAACATCACACTGAGCAATTGCCGGACTAAAGCCCGATCCAGCATGCGCTTACCTGTCTTGGGATGCACACCACCATTGGCCAAGATACTGGTGATCACCGCCAGATCTTTGACGGTGACCTTAATTGCGCACTGCTTGATATAGCCATGCACGATTTCTTTAGGATCTTCGTCCAGCACACCAACAGTACGTAACATGTAGCCAATCGACATGTTACGAAAAGCCGTTTTAATCTCAGAGTTATACACCTGCTCATCAAAGGACAATTCACGTCCTGCCAGTCCACTTAAAAAACGGCGTAATTGTTCAGCACGTGATACCGTTTTCTTGGCAGGAATCAGGGAATGTGTAGTAATCGCACCAGAATTAATCATGGGGTTTTTGGGAATATTGCGTTCTTTTTCCAACGAAATCTGGTTAAAGGCCTCTCCCGAAGGTTCTACACCCACTTTTTCCAGAACCTGTTTTAGCCCTAGCTCTTTGATTGCAAGCGCATAGGCAAAAGGCTTGGAAAGAGACTGCATAGTAAATTCAACGTCATCATCCCCGGCAGAATAAATGGTCCCGTCTACAGTCGATAGTGCAAGTCCGAGCTTGTCAGGATTAACCGACGCGAGTTCAGGAATATAATCCGCCAGTGCGCCTTTTTTATTATCATGGCAAGCAGAAAGCACATGATTCAAATAATCCGGTACTGGCGTTTTCATGGCAAATGCTCCCATCTCAATCTTTTATATCATTTTTATTAAAACTGAATACTGAAGACGGTTTTGCTACTTTTATGCAGTTTTATGTTGTGAAAATGGGATATGGACAAAAGAGATAGAGAAAATAAATGAATTCATTGGACAAGATCAGGAAGCTTAAAATAGATAAATTATAAAGATGAGCATACTATTTTCAGATTACAGGTCTATTTCTATCGAGCAATAAACCTGTAACCGATGACAACCAGCTTGATCTTGCAAACAGATTATTTCACCTTAGTTTTGCGAATCATCTTATACAATACTTTTGGCGATAGACGTGACACTAGAACACCCAGTTTTTCTTTAGAGCCCCCCACCACGATATATTCTTCACCACGTTTCAACGCTTCTACAGTCTGACGGGCAAAATCAGCCGGTTCCAGGCCATTTTCAATCGCTTCATCCTGCTTGGCCTGAGGTTTGCCTTCCCCATTTAAGGCATTAAAAGACACATTAGTTTTAATAAAGCCCGGAAAAATCACGGATACCTGAATACCCTGATCTGCCATTTCAGCGCGCAGGCTATTCGCCCACATATGAATCGCGCCTTTGGCTGCTGAATAAGACGCCCGATATTGAGTTCCAAGCAGGCCGGCCACACTGGAAATAAAAGCAATCCGGCCAGATTTCTGTTTTAAAAATGTCGGTAAAACTGTTTTGGTGAAAAACACCTGAGAGAAATAATCGACTTCCATAATGGCGCGTTCAGTCTGCATGGTGGTTTCCTGAATCAGGGCACGCTGGCTGAGTCCGGCATTATTGATTAGCCAGTCAATGCGGCCTTTCTCACTCAGCACCTGTTCATAAGCCGTGCGTACCTGACTTTCATCAGTAATATCGGCCACGACTGAGATGTGTTGATCAGGATTCACCAGTCCTGAACGGACTTTTTCCAGTTCTTCCAAACGTCGTGCAGTCAATACTATCTGTGCACCTTGGGCAGCACATTCTTCAGCCAGTGCCTTACCAATTCCTGAAGATGCTCCGGTAATCCAGACTACTTTTCCCTGTAAATTTTCTAGTTTTGCCATTAAATCCTGTCATCCTCTTTATATGAATGTGTTCCTGGCGGCATTTCATCTTCCAGAAATGCCAGCAACTGCTCAAAATAATAACTCATGGTATCCGCATCATAGAGGCTACCGAGTTTATCAAAACGTTTATAACCCAGTTGTGTGGTCAGGTGAATCACACCATTCAATGTTTTATCCACCACCACATTAAATTTCAGCATCTTTTTTGGTTCACGCACCAGATGCGTCACACCCTGATCCACCACCTGAATAAAAGCTTTCAATGCCGGTGAGACATACTGGTTATTGCCACTTTTCATCTGCTCCACGCAGCCCAGCAGTTCCGTGATCAGCATGCGTTCTACCGGATAGCGAACAAAGTATCCATCTTCATTTTCATGGGTCATCTTGTACAGATAGTTCACCATAGGAATCAGTCGGTCATTACCAAAAAACGAAACCGACCATGGCATATATTTGCGAGTCGTTTCTAAAATCTGTTGAATGACTTTTTCGGATTCCTGATCTGGGGAGCTAGAGAGCTGCACCACACGACCAAAAATCTGGTCAATAATTTCACAGGCAATATCGGCCAGATTTTCACCGAGCAGTTTGGCCAGGCTTTCCTGCTCACCGGCATTAAATCGGGAATGCAGGTCTTTAAAGCGTTGATGGGTATCGGGGTGAATCTTGAGAGAAATGCTATAGCTCATCTTGTTATCCTTTTTTTAATCGTCTGCGATGAGTCGCGTTTTATCAATCTATCATACGTTGAGTTCAGGCAACTGCCAATTGGCGAAAGTTTGCTTTTGGTTAAGCTGCCGCATGCCTTGATTTTTTTGCTACAATAGATGCAATTTTTTATCCACTTTTGATCTGTTTAGACTATGACTGATTCAGCGCAAAATATTGCTACGACCTACGATCCGACCGAGATCGAGAAAAAATGGTACCAAACCTGGGAAGAGCGCGGTTACTTCAAGCCGTCTCAAAAAGGTGAATCATTCTGTATCATGATTCCGCCGCCAAACGTCACTGGTAGCTTGCACATGGGTCATGGTTTTAACAATGCCATTATGGATGCCTTGACTCGTTATAAACGTATGTCAGGCAAAAATACCTTATGGCAGCCAGGTACTGACCATGCGGGGATCGCAACTCAGATGGTTGTTGAGCGTCAGTTAGGTGCTCAAGGCGTAAGTCGTCATGATCTGGGCCGTGAAAAGTTCATCGAAAAAGTCTGGGAATGGAAAGAACAGTCCGGCGGTAACATTACTCGTCAAATCCGTCGTTTGGGTTCTTCTGTAGACTGGTCACGTGAACGCTTCACCATGGATGAAGGTTTATCCAATGCCGTTAAAGAAGTGTTCGTGAAACTGCATGAAGAAGGCCTGATTTACCGCGGCAAACGTCTGGTGAACTGGGATCCTAAACTGCAAACTGCCCTGTCTGACCTTGAAGTAGAATCTGATAAAGAAGAACAAAGCTCATTGTGGCACTTCAAATATTTCTTTGAAGATAAATCGCTTCGCACTCAAGATGGCAAAGACCATATTGTCGTTGCAACCACTCGTCCAGAAACATTACTCGGTGATACTGCAGTTGCGGTCAACCCTGAAGATGAGCGATATGCACATCTTGTCGGTAAAAATATCGTATTGCCTATTACTGGCCGTACCGTTGCCATTGTTGCTGACGAATATGTTGAAAAAGAATTCGGTACAGGATGTGTAAAAATTACACCTGCACACGACTTCAATGACTATGAAGTGGGTAAACGCTGTGGTCTGGCACTGATCAACATCTTCAACAAAAATGCCGAAGTTCTGGCTGAGTTTGAATACATCGCGAAAGCGGGCGAACAGATTTCTAAAACCATCCCTGCGCCTGCAGACTACATTGGTTTAGAGCGTTTTGAAGCGCGTAAAAAACTGGTTGAGCAAGCGGAAGCTGAAGGCTGGTTAGATCAGATCCAACCATACACACTGAAACCACCTCGCGGTGACCGTTCAGGCGTGATCGTTGAGCCATTATTGACAGACCAATGGTATGTAAAAATCGCTCCACTGGCTGAACCTGCGATTGAAGCGGTTAAAGATGGCCGTATCAAGTTCGTTCCTGAGCAGTACAGCAACATGTACATGTCATGGATGAACAACATTCAGGACTGGTGTATCTCGCGTCAATTGTGGTGGGGTCACCGTATTCCGGCTTGGTACGATGCTGAAGGCAATGTATTTGTCGGGCGTAACGAAGAAGAAGTTCGTGCGAAACACGGTATTGCACCTGAAGTTGAATTGAAACAGGATGAAGATGTACTGGATACCTGGTTCTCTTCTGGTTTGTGGACATTCTCAACTCTAGGCTGGACTGGCGACGAAGCGAAAGATAAAGAAAACTATTTCTTGAATACTTTCCACCCGACTGATGTTCTTGTCACTGGTTTCGACATCATTTTCTTCTGGGTTGCCCGTATGATCATGATGACCATGCACTTCATGAAAAATGAAGATGGCACACCACAAGTACCATTCAAAACTGTGTATGTACACGGTCTGGTACGTGATGGCGAAGGTCAGAAGATGTCTAAGTCTAAAGGTAACGTGCTTGACCCATTAGACCTGATTGATGGTGTTGATCTGGAAACCTTGGTACAAAAACGTACTTTCGGTCTGATGAACCCTAAACAGGCTGCGAAGATTGAAAAATCGACCCGTAAAGAATTCCCTGAAGGTATTCAGGCTTACGGTACGGATGCAGTTCGTTTCACATTCTGTGCGCTTGCCAATACTGGCCGTGACATCAAATTCGACATGAAACGTGTGGAAGGTTACCGTAACTTCGCCAACAAAATCTGGAACGGTACTCGTTTCGTGATGATGAACGTGGAAGGTCAAACCGTTGGTCAAACTGCACGTCCTGATCTTTGGGAATTGCCTGAACAATGGATCGTGAGCCGTCTGCAAAAAGCGGAACAAGCAGTTCAGCAAGCATTCGCGACTTACCGTTTAGACCTGGCTGCGCAAGCGATCTACGAGTTCATCTGGAATGAATACTGTGACTGGTATGTCGAGCTGACTAAACCGGTTCTAAACGATGAAAACGTATCTGAAGAGCGTAAAGCTGAAGTTCGTCGTGTGTTATTGGCTGTGATGGAAGCGTCTTTACGTCTTGCTCACCCAATCATGCCTTACCTGACTGAAGAAATCTGGCAAACGCTTGCACCTAAACTGGGAATCTCTGGCGAAACCATCATGCTGGCTCAGTACCCTGTTGCTGACGAAGCGAAGATCAACGAACAAGCTGAAGCAGATATGCAATGGCTGCAAGGTCTGATCGGTGCGGTACGTAACATCCGTGGTGAAATGGGCTTAGGTAATGCACGCCTATTACCTGTTCTTCTTCAGAACACCACTGAAGCTGAAAAAGCACAGATTACTCGTATTGAAGCATTGTTCAAAGCATTGGCGAAAGTTGAAAGTATCACCTTCCTGGCTGATGGCGAGCAACCTCCGCTCTCTTCATCTTCAGTCGTTGGTCACGTGTCTGTATTCGTTCCAATGAAGGGCTTGATTGATCCTAAAGCGGAATTGGGTCGTCTACAAAAGGACTTAGACAAGGTTCAAAAACAGCATGACCAGATTGCCAACAAACTTTCTAACGAAGGTTTCGTTGCAAAAGCACCTGCGGCTGTGGTTGAAGGTGAACGTGCGAAACTGGCTGAGTTTGCTGACCAGTTAGCGAAAATTAAAGCGAATATGGAGCAGATTGCAGCGCTTTAATTTCTTATTAAATGTTTAAAAAATAAGCTAAAATCCTCTCAAATTTGAGGGGATTTTTTTTTGAATCATAATGATATTTGATAGAATTATTTGATTAAAAATTTATAAATACCCCAACATGACAAATATAGATAAATACGCATTTTCTGCTGATAGACCAATTAGAAATTTAGAACAGGACTTATTAGGTCGAGCTGATTTTGCAAAAAACTTAAGTGATGCTATTTCTCAATGGAAAGGTGATGAAAGTCTAGTTATTGCGTTGCATGGAGATTGGGGCTCAGGAAAATCATCAATTAAAAATATGGCATTGTCTTATTCAAAAAAGCAAGACACCCCACCCACAATTATAGAGTTTTCACCTTGGGAATGGTCAGCTCAGGATAAGATTGTTCAAGCTTTTTTTGATGAAATATCAAAATCTATTGGAAGGAAAGACTCATCTAAAGAAGATCAAAATTTGGCAAATATATTTGCTAAGTATGGTAATCACCTTTCTACAGCTCACACGATTTTTAAAAGTGCTAATCTTTTCGTTCCTTTATTAACTACTGCAATTTTAGGTACAGGACTAGTAAGTAGCTATTTTACTGATAATATACAATTAGTGTTACTCATTACGACCTTAACATCACTCATTCCTATTCTTATGTCAGTTACTGAGAAAGGAAGTGACATACTAGGTAAAATGTCAGAAAATTCTAGTCAAAAGGCTAAGCTAAATGAAAAAACCTTAGTAGAAATTCGTGAGGAATTAATTACCGCTTTGAAGAGTAGGACAACTCCTCTTTTAATCGTTATGGATGATATTGATCGCCTAACAACTGTAGAGTTGCGAATGATCTTTCAATTAATTAAAGCAAATACTGATTTTCCTAATGTAATATTTTTACTTTTATTTCAGAAAGATATAGTTGAAAAAAAGCTCACTGATATAACGCAATCTGGCGAGAACTATCTAGAAAAAATTATTCAAATACCTTTTACAATTCCACAAATTCAATTAAAACAAGTCCATGGAGTTCTAGTTAATCTACTAGAAGGTGTGATAAATAGTCATACTGATGCAGACAAAAAATTTGATCAAAAAAGATGGGTGGAAATTTATCATAACGGTTTAAAAAACTATTTCAATAATTTAAGAAATGTTTATAGATTCAACTCGACTCTATGCTTTAACTTTAATCTTTTTAAAAATAATGATATTTTTGAAGCAGATCCAATAGATTTGATAGCCATTGAATGCTTAAGAGTATTTGAGCCGAATGTTTATAGCAAACTTTCCAACTCTAAAAAAGCTTTTACCTCTTTAGGTTCTGTCTCGAGTAACAATCAAACAGATAAAGTAAAATATTCACGAATAATTGAAGATATTTTCAAGAGCGCATCTGAGAAAAATAGAGAATCTGTCGAAGGTATTTTAAAAACCCTCTTTCCTACTACTCAGTGGATCATAAGTAACTATTATCATGATTATAGTTCATATCAAGAATGGTTTACTCAACTCAGAGTATGCCATAAAGACCATTTTGATAAGTATTTTAAACTTAGTTTTGATAGCGAAAGTTTTTCTACATCAGACTTTATAGATTTCTTGCAACAAGCAAGTAATAGAACACAACTTAAAGAGAAAATCCTTGCCTTAGATGCAAGAAACGTACTAGAAGATTTTTTATCTAAATTTGAAGCTTATAGCAAACAAGTTCCTAAAGAAAATTTCGAATCATACCTTTATGCAATGTTTGATACTTGTGAAGAGGTAAATATTGAATCAAGCAGTTCTATTTTCTTTACAGCACAAAGACGCTTATTCAGATTATCATTCTGGTGCTTAGAAAGTATTGAGAACAGACAAGAGAGAGCTAAACTTCTAATTAATTACATTAATCAATATTCAAATTTCTCTATTATTAAAGATATTCTAATTGAAGAACATAAATCTAGAGATAATAATGCTGATACCCTATTAGATGATTCAGATTTTGAACAACTCAAAAAAGATTTTATTCTTAAATTAAGTCAATTTTGTATCTCAAACCCTGAGTCTATAATTAAAAACCCATCATTCCGTTCATTTATGTATCTTTGGATAGAATGGGGGAACTCTTCTGATACTCTTAATTGGTTTGAATCCGAAACTCAGGATATACAAGGCATTCTAAAGATACTTAAGACAATGATCCAAAGTACTACATCTTATGGCGGTTCCTATACTAAACCTCATGTCAAAAGATATATTAAAGCTGATACTGTTATAAAGTTCTTAAACATTCCTCGCATATCAAACATAATCAACTCTGCTGATTTTTCTATTCTTTCAGAAGAGGAAAATGACTTAATCAAAATGCTCAGAAAAGGATTCGAAAATAAAGCTAATGGAAGAGATGATGATTGGGATGGCTAACTCTCACCCCTTTGCGAAGCAGCGCTTCTCATCCCAAAGGGAGAAGTGCTTCTAATTAAGTTAAAGCATCCCATGCCTTAAAAACATCTCTAATCCTTTCACCTTTTTGATATACATCAGGCGTTCTTTTTCGACTTTAATCTGCTGCTTGATAGTGGAAGTATCTTCATCAATCTGCTTATACAGATCAGCAATTTGAACCTTGCCTTTCGCCTTTTTGACTGCAATTCTGGTTTTCGATGACCAGACCAATCTATTGATCAATGCATCAATCTGCTCTTGTAACTTCTGGCTCTGCGCCTCCAAAGCCAGTTGATATAGCTTGACTTGCTCTGCACTTAAACTCTTTTGCGAAGGATCTCGGTCTTGCTCAATCTGAAGCTGCATTTTCAATAAAGCAAACAAATCTTGTTCTGCATAGGCCTCATTGGCACGTTGCAACAATTCAGTTTTTTTAATCTTTTTTACATCATTTGCTTCACGATCCGGATGAATCGCCGCAGCAATCTTTAAATATACAGATTTCACTGACTGCTCTGCCATCGCAGCCGCCTGTTCCTGTTTTTCCTGCTGGCGTTTTAGTTTGGCCTGCTCGCGGATTTGCTGAAAATGATCAGAGGCCCATTCTTCAAATCCCTCAGCATCTGCCGGATCTGGGACATTTTCATTCTTAAAAAACCTTTCCAGTTCATTGGTCTTTTTCTGGCTTTTTCTGAATTGAGCATGTTCAGCGCGTTGCTGATAATAAGTGAAGATTTCATTTACCTTATTGGCTTCTTGCGCTGACATCGCCTGAGAATCTTGCAGATAATCTGCCAGGTATTGAATCTTCTCATCCAGCACTATCAACTCGGCCTTGGTAAAATCTGTTTCCTGTAAATGCGTCCAGAGCTGTTCGAGCTGCTCAAACAGCACACCATGCAATTCATGATAGACCGGGATGAAAGTTTTATGAGTATATTGCTGTAGGTCTTCTTCAGCCTGTTGCCATTGTTTTAACTCCAACTTCTGCTGTTCGATTTTATCAATCAGACGATCCAGCTTCTTCTGCTGTGGCGAAAGTGCTGTGAATGGCTGGATCATGGTTTTTAAGTCAAAGAGCATGGCAGCAGAAAGACCCAAGGAAATCTAATCTATATTAATTCTTTCAGCATTCGCCACAAAGTTCTTTTCATCTTAGGCTATTGAAATTTGTATCAGAATTAAAAAAAGCAGAACTGTGTCTGCTTTTTCCATGCTGCTGTTTATTATTCCAGTACCACACGGCCATTTAAGGGCTGTACCGGACGGTTATTTGAATGTCCCATTAGCTTGGAAAATTCTGAAATCTGTTGCTTTGAGGCCTGCTGGATCTCTTTCAGAATTAACCAGCGCACACCTTCGGAACATGGTGGTGTGGTCAGCGAACCACTAAAGCGGTAATAATCCAGATTCTTAGGCAACATCTCATTTACAGGTTGCGGTTTCTTCAAGACGACTTTTTCACCTTGCTTTTTCGGCAAGCGATTCCACATACGTTTAAGCATCGGATTTTCTGTACCCTGCTCAAACATCATCGCCACTACAGCAAGTTCCCCTTGAGCATTGGCATGGACAAAATGAATCTCTAGAGGATAGCTCTTGCCCTTAATCAGGTTCTCACTTGGGCTATGTAGATGAAACTGTTTCAGCACAAAAGTTTCACCATCCAGCTGTAATTCTCCGCCTTGGGCAAAGTCTACCTGAACGGTATGACCTTTATTTTCAATTGCGTGAATCATGGTGTTATAGCTAAACTTGAGCGGTTCCAGTTCGGCTTTGACAGTTCGCTCAATATTGATTGGTGACTGGTTCAATCCATTACAGGCTGAATATTTCTGGTTTAGAGTCGACCACTGTTCAGGCTGATCATAGTTCCAGTCTGCATCTGCAAATAC
This sequence comes from Acinetobacter sp. GFQ9D191M, assembly GCF_011174875.1. Lineage (NCBI taxonomy): Bacteria > Pseudomonadati > Pseudomonadota > Gammaproteobacteria > Moraxellales > Moraxellaceae > Acinetobacter > Acinetobacter sp. GFQ9D191M. The sequence continues at coordinate 11,899 of NZ_JAALGV010000124.1, read as the reverse complement.
CGCTGTACTTAAGCCCATAACCGTTAAAAGCGTGAATATCTTTTTCACAATACATCCTTTCTTGGAAGTCAAAATCAATATTTTTAATTTAAAAAACAGATTTTTAGCTTGCTTTAATCGCTATATTTTTCAGGCCACAACATACAGAAATTTATAAGTATCACGTTATTTGATTACAAATCATTAAATAGTTCTCATTATTCCTAGGAAATTACTCAGATTTTATCTTGATATATTTCAGCAGGATATTATTTATACTGATTAAAAGTCATACAGAGTAAAATATGAACTGGTTCAAATTTAATCTGTTGAATAATCAATCAATATTTACATGAAATATCTATCTTATTTTCTCAAAATCGCTATATCTTTTATTCACAGCGATCATATTCAAAAAACATAATTTATTTTTATTCAAAAACTTACACAATTACAGCAGCAAATTAACAGCTGAGATTGCTAGACTCGAAACAAAGAGTGTTCTGGAAATAATAACAATGGACTGGGCCACCATATTTATAAATGATACGACCTGGGAATTTGCCACAGAGATTTTGCTACGCTGCGTAGTCATGTACGCGATGATTATCCTGTTTCTGCGGCTGACAGGTAAACGTGGGGTACGACAACTTTCGATCTTTGAAGTCACCATCATTCTTGCCTTAGGTTCTATTGCCGGCGATCCGATGTTTACAGAAGATCTTCCCCTGATTCAGGCAGCACTGATCATGTCGGTGATCATTTTCCTGTATCGTCTGACCACCTGGCTCATGATGAAATTTCAATGGTTTGAAGACCTGCTCGAAGGCAAGCCAATTCATATTGTGGAAGATGGTTTACTGGTCATTGATGAAATTAAAAAAGGTAAAATGTCCCATGATGAATTCTTTGCTGAGATGCGTCAGCAAGGCATTGAACATTTAGGTCAGGTGCGCCTAGGTTTACTGGAAACTGACGGTAAATTCAGCATTTTGTATTTCCATCCAGATGATGTCCGGTATGGACTCCCACTTTTTCCTAAATCCTGCTGCATTGTCAAAGAAGTCAGGCCAGAAGAGCTTTATGCCTGTATTTATTGCGGTCAAGTCCAGCATTTAAAAGAAGCAGAACAGACTTGTCCACGCTGCCATTCTCACCAATGGGCAAAAGCCATGAATAGCCACCGGATTACTTAGAGCTGCTTAAGCCTTTGTAAATGATCAAATATTTCTGGTAGTTGCTGAATCTTGTATTGAATATGCCCAGCATCCGGATGGAAACCTTGCATCCACAAAGCAGCATACCTGCGGCTGTTGCGCCTTGAACATCATTAACAGGATGATCACCAATATAAAGACATTGTTCTGGCTGTACGCCTAAACGCTCTGCGGTAATCTGGAAAATTTCCGGTTGCGGTTTATTAAAGCCGACCAATCCTGAACTGACAATCTCATCAAAATACTCTGCAATACCTAAACCGCGAATGGTATTTAATCGGGTCTCATGTCCGCCATTGGATACAATGGCCAAGCGATAACCTTCAGTTTTAAGCTGTTTTAATACTTGCCCTGCTTGCGGCATCTCTACGGCGAAACGTCCAAACTCGCTGAACCAGAACTGCGCTAGCTCCTCTAGATCTGGTGGAATTAACCAGGATAATTCCTGCAACAATGCATATGCAGCTGAAGCGCCAATACTGCCATGAGTCAGCAATTCCTTTTTCGGATAACCGCCATTATCAATGCGTCGTACAATTTCGATAATTTTCTCAAGCTCAACCTGTGCAAATGCTGAAGCATAATATTCTGCCAGATAACGGCTATAGGCCTGTGTCGTCAGGTCACGGTGCGTCAAGGTATTGTCGAGATCGAATAGAACTGCTTGAATGGTCATAATTAAAAAAGGAATAGAAGGTTTTCTGTCATGGTAACAGCTGGGAACTTTCAGGATTAGACCTAAAATTGCTAAGTTTTGTTGTTTTAGGCATAAAAAAAGCGATGCCGAAGCACCGCTTTTATTTTGTTCTAAAATTAGAACTTGTATTCAATACCTGTACCAACTACTGGTTGTTTAGTTTCAGCTGCACCTCTTTCAAGGAATAAAGCACCTGCATAGCCATATGCTTTGACTTGTTTAGAGAATGCATAATCAGCACCTAATAAAAATTGTTGTGCTTCGAAGTCATCACCTATTTTAAACTCAGTCGTGTTCTGGCTATATTGACCTTTTACTGTCCAGTTTTTTGCATTTGGCAGATTATATTCAGCACCAATTAACCAGCCTTGTGCATCATCAATATTTGCTGCATCAGCAGCGAGGTTTGTACTGACATCATTTCCAGCAACATCTTCAACTTCTGAAGTTTGATATAGAGCACGTAGAGACAGACCACCATCAAGGTTTACACGGCCAATAGCACGGATTGTATTCGCAGCAGCAAAAATTGCTCTACTATCGCCAATTTCACCTCTCGCAGTGTTTAAGATACCCACACCCGCAAAGTTTGACGGAATCGCTTTATCATAACCAATACCTAAAACTACAGGTTTGCTGTCGTACACTACAGATGCCGACCATGCATCACCTAGACCACGACCTGCAACTTTAGAACCGCCATTAGATTTAGATATGCCACCCGCTTCACCTGAAGCTAATAACGCAGTAGCTTTAACTTTACCTTCACCTACAGCGAGTGCTGGAGCTTCATAAACAACTACGTTATCAATACGGTTTTCACCAGTAAAAATACCATTTACGTCTGCCTTATTTGCAACGTAGTTATTGAAAGTGTCAACTGTCGCAGATAACTGTTTTACAGGCGTATCGATTTTACCCAGTTTTACTGCACCTAATTTTTCATCTTTTAAACCGACTAAAAGGTTACGTGGTACAAATGTATCGCTGCTTCCCCCATTATCTACATAGAATGTAAATTCCGCTTGATAAAGACCACTTAAACGGTCAGTCAGTTTTTCATCACCTTTAATACCGATAAATGAGTTATTACTATTTAATTCTACAACGTCACGGTTACCGCTGGCATTGTCTTCAGGTAAGTAATCTACTGTCGCATCAATTTCACCATAGAAAGTTGGTGCTGCAAATGTAGTCCCTGCTAAAAGGCTGAGTGCGATTGCTGTTGCTAACTTAGTTTTCATTAAAAAATCCTTTAACTTATTTTGTTACAAATAATACACACGGCGTCTATATTACAAAATTATTAAAAAAATATTTACATATTCTTTTTAATACTTTAGGTGGGGAGTGAATTAACTTACTTATTCATAAGAGATTTTAAATATTTTTCGCCATTTTCATCCATCGGAAAATAGGAATCAGGCAAAAAATCGCAATAATTACGATCAAATTTAGATAGTTTTGGTAACCCAAAGCGTCCCCTAATAGCCCGCTCAGGCTATAAAGTCCCCCGCTTATAGTAGCCATCAAGGCGACCTGAAAGGTGAAATCAGTCCCTGCCAGATGCTTGCGACTGTATTGCATCACCAAGGTCAGCATAACCACTAGGAGCATGGCCGATACCATATCTTCAACAGCATTAATAAGATAAATGATCCAGTTTGCTACTTTGTTCTGGGCTTCATATTGTGCAGCCAGCCAGGCATAAGCGATTAGACTGAGTATTTTCAGAATAGAGAAAATCATTAAACTCCAGCTAAGAGACCAGTATTTCAAACACCAGCCTGCTAGCCCTGCGCCAATCAACGCTGCAAAAGCGCCAAGTATGGTGACATAAATACCAATCTGACTAAAACTCAGTCCCAAATCGACCATCAAAGGTTTTAATAAGGGCCCAGACAGACCATCCGCCACTTTAAAGGTTAGTAAAACCAGTAGCCATGTCGCCAAGGTAGAATCAGCTAAAAAGTATTGAAAATAAGTTTTTATTCTAGTCCGTGCAGGTAATTTCTCGGATGATGAAGAAATCATCTTTTGATGATCTGGTTCTTTAAACCATAACACCGGTAAAGTATTCAGAAAGACCAGAGCTGCCAGTAGCAAAAAGGTCATCTGCCATTGCAAAAAGTCGAGTAACCACAGGATTGCCCCGCCTCCAACAATAAAGCCCAAGCGGGAGCCAATCACCTGAAAGGTATTACCCCAGTGCTGTTGTTCATTTTTTAGAATATTGACTGCCAGTCCATCGGTAGCAATATCCTGAGTAGCGCCGATCCCATTCATCACTAACAACGTGATAAAAAAGGTCAGCAGAAACAGGGGCTGGTTTAAGGCTTGGATCGGCAAGAAGGACAGCCCAATCAGTACAGCGACAGAAAGCCATTGCAAAGGAATAATCCAGCTTCGATAATGACCTCTAGCTTTTGATCCATGGCGATCAACTAAAGGTGCCCAGAAGATTTTAATCGACCATGGCAGCATGAGCAGGCCAAAGCCACCAATATGTGCCAGAGATACGCCTTCAGCTCGCAGAATGACCGGCAAGGCATGGGTCATAAACCCGACCGGAAGCCCCTGTGCCCAATATAGGGAAAACAATAAAATATAAGTATTCCGCATATTCAGCGCAGGTCCTTAAGGTAAAAATGCTAAAAGCATCCATCATCGCTATACATTTTGCCAATGATCCAGATTTTACAACAGTCTAATATGATCAAAAATAAAGAAAAATACGTTTCAGGATGAGACATCGATGAGTACAACACGTTTCCCCAGACTCCCTCCATTGGTTCCCTCCCGCGGAGGTAAACTGAGCCAAATCCTGTTTAAACAGCTATTTTTGGCTCAGGGCTGGCAGCTCAAAGGCGAGTTCCCTAACCTGCCTAAAGCAGTGGCAATTATTTCCCCACATACCTCGAATATCGATGCCTGGTTAGGCTTTAATGCTCTACTCGGTCTGGGTATTCAGATTACGATTTTTGGTAAAGACAGCCTGTTTCGTACTCCACTTAAACCCATTCTGGAATGGATCGGTGTAGTTCCTGTAGTACGCGATACACCGCAAGGTCACACCCGACAAATTGTTGACGTGATTAATAAGACAGACCGAATCTGGGTAGGTATGGCACCGGAAGGTTCTCGCAAGGCGCCAGAAAAAATCCGCAGTGGTTTTTATCATATTGCCAAGGCAGCCCATTTGCCGATTGTGATGTTTTCCTTTGACTATGACATCAAGACCGTTCATATCCTCGGTGTATATCACCTGACAGGTGATTATGAATATGATCTGGAACAGATCTATAAGCATTATGAAGGTAAATTTTCGGCCAAAAATCCGGATTGGGTCGCCAAGCCGTTACAAAAGCTTTTGAAAAAAGACTAGGCAAAACTGGCTTTTTTTGATGTGATAGCCTGAATTTTGTTGATTTAATCACCAGTTTTTATAATGAAATTAACCCGTTATGCTCTGATTGGCTGCTTGGGTTTAAGCCTTGCAGCATGTGATAAAGCTACTAAAACCCCAACAACCTCTACTCCTCTTCAGGCTCGTGAACCTGTGGTGGCTATTGCGCTCGGTGGTGGCGGTGCCAAAGGCTTTGCCCATATCGGGGTACTCAAAGTCCTCGAATCGCACGGCATCAAACCGAAGATTGTTACTGGAACTAGTGCCGGAAGCTTCGTGGGCAGTCTATATGCCAGCGGCAAATCTCCTTATCAGTTGCAGCAAATCGCCTTGAACTTTAAAGAATCCGATATTCGTGATTTAACCCTGAACCGCCAAGGGATTATTGCCGGACAGAAACTGCAGGATTTCGTCAATAAAAATGTGGCGAATAAACCGATTGAACAGTTCCCGATTCGCTTCGCGGCAGTGGCAACCCGCCTAGACAATGGCCGTAAAGCTGACTTTATCAAAGGCAATGCCGGACAAGCCGTGCGTGCCTCTTGCAGTATTCCGAATGTCTTTGTGCCCGCTGTAATTGGCGGTACAAAATATGTCGATGGCGGTCTGGTTAGTCCAATTCCAGTAAAAACGGCCAAAGATATGGGAGCAGATATTGTTATTGCCGTAGATATATCTGCACGTCCGGACAGCAATAAAGCACTCAACATGTGGGGCGTACTGGACCAGACGATTAATATTATGGGTCAGCAAAGTATCAATGAAGAACTCAGGCAAGCTAATATCGTGATCCAGCCTAAAGTAGGTCATATTGGTACGCTGGATTTAAAAGCCAGCAATGAGACCATTCTTGAAGGTGAAAAAGCCGCGCAACTGAAAATCCGTTCAATTGAAAAAGCCATCAGTGATTTTAGGCAGTCTCCGGCTGCATTCAAGCCTGCACGACCGGCAAAATTTTAATCAGAAATTTTTTATATTCATCTGCTGCAGCATCTGCTACATTGGAAGTAAATCATATAAAGATGATGATTAATTAAATACTTAGCAATATAGGTCACGATATGGAATTAGTTCTTGAACCTTGGCACTGGTTTGTATTGGGAATACTTCTTATTCTGTCAGAATTACTCCTGCCCGCTTTTGCTGCCCTCTGGTTCGGGATTGGTGCCATTATGGTCGGCGTTCTGTATTGGATGTTCCCGATGATGGGACTGACCACCCAGATCCTGACCTGGATCATCCTGTCTATTCTTTGTACCTTGCTCTGGTTTAAGTTTATCAAGCCGCTTTCTATCGACAAGACCAAAGCCGGCCTGTCGCGCGAAGCCACTATTGGCCAAATTGGCATGGTGATTCAGACCGATCTTGAACAGGATCAGATCCGGGTCCGTTTTCCGCTACCCGTTCTAGGCTCGGATGAATGGGATTGCCGTGCTCTGGATAAAGTTCAGGTTGGAGATCGTGTCCGTGTTGTCGATATCTTGGGAAATGACCTGGTTGTACAGCCCCACAGCACTCAATATCAAAACGAAAAAGGTGAATAAATTATGTCTGCTGGCACTATCATTGTTATTGCGTTCTTGGCCTTTGTTGCGATTACCATTTTTAAAGGTGTACGAATTGTTCCACAAGGCTATAAATGGATCGTACAACGTCTGGGTAAATACCACACCACACTTAATCCTGGCCTGAATTTTGTTATTCCTTATGTAGATGAAGTGGCTTATAAAGTCACCACCAAAGATATCGTTCTGGATATTCCTTCTCAGGAAGTGATTACCCGTGATAACGCTGTCTTGCTGATGAATGCGGTAGCTTATATCAACCTGACAACTCCAGAAAAAGCGGTATACGGGATTGAGAACTACTCATGGGCAATTCAGAACCTGGTACAAACTTCGCTACGTTCAATCGTGGGTGAAATGGATCTGGATGATGCCTTATCTTCGCGTGATCATATCAAGGCACGTTTAAAGTCCAGCATTTCTGATGATATTTCAGACTGGGGAATCACCTTAAAGACGGTTGAAATTCAGGATATTAAACCTTCTGTAACCATGCAGACGGCGATGGAAGAACAGGCAGCGGCAGAGCGTCAACGTCGTGCAACCGTGACTAAAGCGGATGGTGAAAAACAGGCCGCCATTCTGGAAGCTGATGGTCGTCTGGAAGCGTCACGTCGTGATGCAGAAGCACAAGTCGTACTGGCAGAATCTTCACAGCGTGCGATTGATATGGTGAGTCAGGCAATTGGCGATAAGGAAATTCCTGTGGCTTATCTGTTGGGTGAACAATATGTCAAAGCCATGCAGGATATGGCCAAGTCTCCAAATGCCAAGACTGTGGTCTTGCCTGCCGATGTGCTGAATACCATTCGCGGTGTGATGGGACGTCACTAAGTTTCAGAGATACTTCACAATAGGCAGCCAATTGGTTGCCTATTTTCTTTCAAAATAAGAAAATCTCAGCAAAGATTGTGAATTTATGGTTAAATTTCGCGTTTATTTTTGAAATCCTCTGGATTCGATGTTGCCTGGCTTTCGGATTAAAGTCTTTCGCATCTGTCATAATCCTTGTTTCGATCTACTGTCCAACTTAAAAATGGATACCGTATGAGCTCCCTAAATCCAACCTTAATTACCTTTCTTTTTTATATTGTCGGCATGGTCGTAATTGGCCTGATGGCATACCGCGCGACAAACAACTTTTCTGATTACATCTTAGGGGGCCGACGTTTAGGTAGTTTCGTAACTGCACTTTCTGCAGGGGCTTCCGACATGAGTGGCTGGCTGCTGATGGGCTTGCCAGGCGCAATTTATCTTTCTGGCCTGTCTGAAATGTGGATTGCGATTGGTCTGATTATCGGTGCATGGCTGAACTGGCTGCTGGTTGCGGGCCGTTTACGGGTCCATACCGAAGTCCAGCACAATGCCCTGACCCTGCCGGACTATTTCTCGAACCGTTTTAACGATCAGAAAAAAGTGCTGCGTGTGGTTTCTGCATTTGTCATTCTGATTTTCTTTGCAATTTACTGTGCTTCAGGCATGGTGGCAGGTGCACGTCTGTTCGAAAGCATGTTCGACATGTCTTATAGCACAGCGCTCTGGATCAGTGCGATTGCAACCATCAGTTATGTGTTTATTGGCGGTTTCCTGGCAGTCAGCTGGACCGATACCATTCAGGCAACCCTGATGATCTTCGCCCTGCTTCTTACGCCAATCGTAACCATCCTGACTTTTTCAGATATGTCGCAAGTTACGCTCGCTTTGGAAGCCGCACGTCCACAGGCCATGAACTTGGTCGGTGATCTGAGTACCATCGCGATCCTGTCATTAATGGCATGGGGTTTGGGTTATTTTGGTCAGCCGCATATTTTAGTGCGTTTCATGGCCGCCGATTCAGTGAAGTCGATTCCAAATGCACGCCGTATCGGGATGACCTGGATGACGCTTTGTTTGGGTGGTGCAGTGGCCGCAGGTTTCTTTGGTATTGCCTATTTCCAGCAACATCCGGAACTCGCTGCTGTGGTGAATGCCAATCCTGAAACCGTGTTTATGGAACTGACTAAAATCCTGTTCAATCCATGGATTGCCGGTGTGGTTCTGGCGGCAATTTTGGCCGCGGTGATGAGTACGCTTAGCTGTCAGTTACTGGTTTGTTCAAGTACCCTGACTGAAGACTTCTATAAATCATTCCTACGTAAAAATGCCTCACAAAAAGAACTGGTTTGGGTCGGTCGTTTGATGGTGCTTCTCATTGCTTTATTGGCAATCTGGATGGCTGGTAATCCTGAATCTAAAGTCTTGGGTCTGGTGGCGTATGCCTGGGCAGGTTTTGGCGCTGCTTTTGGTCCACTGATTATTCTGTCTTTGTTCTGGAAGCGCATGACCTTGAATGGCGCCTTGGCAGGCATGATCGTTGGCGCATGTATGGTGATTCTGTGGAAGAATACTGTTGGTGGAACAGGTCTTGGTTTTATTCCAGCCGGCATCTATGAAATTATTCCAGGCTTTATCTGTTCTTGGATTGCGATTGTAGTTGTAAGTCTCTTAGGCAAAGCACCAACAGCTGAAATTACAACACGCTTTGAACAGGCAGAACGTCTGTATAACGAAAGCAAGTAATTCAATATAAAAGAAAAGAGGACTTTAAGTCCTCTTTTTTATGCTCGTTTTAAGCTAATTTCAGGAAGATTAGTTTATTTAAATCAGCTCTTACGTGTTAGCAGGAACTGGGTAATCTGCATCAGGTCATCAGCTTGACCTTCAAAATGATTCAGTGCAGTCATCGCCTGATCATGTAACTGCTGTGCATAGGCCTGGGCTTTCTCTAAACCCATTAATGCTGGATAAGTTGACTTCTCCACCTGTTCATCCTTGCCCGCGGTTTTACCCAGCACTTCTGTATCAGAAATAATATCCAGAATATCGTCCTGCACCTGGAAAGCCAGACCAATCGCTTGCCCGAATTCACGCAGTTTTGGAATGGCCACATCAGTCCCTTCAAAGATCGTCACCGCTGCCATCATAATCGCTGCACTGATCAAGGCACCGGTTTTATTTCGGTGAATCGTCTCCAGTGCTTCCTGATCAATTTTTTTGCCTTCGGCCTGTAAATCCAGTACCTGACCATTGACCATTTTCGAGGAAGCAGTCGCCAGAATCTGCATCTGCTTCAAGACAATCGCAGGTTCTACTGCAGGCCCCTGATCAAACAGACGACTACCCAGAATTTCAAACGCCATAGATTGCAAAATATCACCCGCCAAAAGAGCCGTATCTTCACCAAAAGCAGCATGACAGGTTGGCTGACCACGACGTAACAAGTCATTGTCCATACATGGCAGATCATCATGTGCCAGTGAATAGCAATGAATAAACTCGATCGCAACTGCGGCACGGCGTACCGCAGCACTATTCTGATTCGGCTTTAATGCAGCAGTGGCATAACAGAGCGCTGGACGTACCCGCTTTCCTCCTAGCATTACGGCATGATGTACTGCCGACTTTAACGGTTCTGGAATGGAAAAGGCTTCCAAAGCAGTCATTAAATCATGTTGAATCCGTTGTTGTGCTTGAGTTAGTGCATGGGTTGATACGTCAGTGATAGATGACACATTCGCCTCGAATACGTAGCCAGAATAATAAAATGACAAGTTTATAAGTGCCTGTCTGTTATCAGGTATTGTACCTAGAATTGCTTTGAATTTTCAGTCTTAAATCCAAATGTTGTTTCATAATTCTGTATTGAGACTGAAAATTTGAGGTAGAAAATCTGCATCAATAAAAAACCACCAGAGAACTGATGGTTTTACTTAGGCTAATTTTCTCAAGGAATAATTTTAAGAGAGAACATCTTCAGGGACACGCACCCAACCTTCCATTAGCACACGAGCACTACGACTCATAATGGCTTTTTTCACTTTCCATTCCCCATTTTCCTGCACTGCTTGCGCACCCACTCTTAAGGTACCGGAAGGATGACCAAAGCGGACTGATTCACGCTCCCCGCCACCTGCAACACGATTAACCAAGGTTCCCGGAATCGCTGCCGCTGTTCCAATCGCTACAGCGGCTGTTCCCATCATGGCATGATGCAACTTACCCATCGATAAGGCACGGACCAGAATATCGCTATCTGCTTCAGTGACTTCCTTACCACTAGAGGACGTATAAGTCTTTGGTGGAGCCACAAAAGCGATCTTTGGCGTATGCTGACGTGTAACAGCTTCACTAATATCCTGAATCAGCCCCATCTGTTGAGCAGCATAGGCTCGGATGGTTTCAAACTTCACCAAGGCAGTTGCATCATTATTGATATGGTCCTGTAACTCGGTACCGTTATAGCCTAGATCTTCTGCCTTTAAGAAAACTGTCGGGATCCCGGCATTAATCATCGTCACTTCAAAGCTGCCAATATTCGGTACTTCCAGCATATCGGTTAAATTTCCGGTCGGAAACATTGAACCGCCCTCAGCATCATCATCGGCTGGATCCAGAAATTCAATCTGTACTTCAGCTGCTGGGAAAGTTACGCCATCCAGCTCAAAATCGCCTAGTTCCTGAACCTGACCATTCTGCATCGGTACATGGGCAATAATGGTTTTCTGAATATTCGCCTGCCAGATTCGCACCGTACACAGTCCATTTTCAGGAATACGTGCAGGATCGACCAGATCATTGGAAATCGCAAATGCTCCAACTGCTGCAGTCAGATTGCCACAATTACCACTCCAGTCTACAAAAGGGCGATCAATCGATACCTGACCGAATAGATAATCTACATCATGATTTTCCTGCTGGCTTTTAGACAGAATCACGGTTTTGCTGGTACTTGAACTGGCACCGCCCATACCATCAATCTGCTTGCCATAAGGATCCGGGCTGCCGATCACTCTTAATAACAGCTGATCCCGAATCCGGCCTGCCTGTTGTGCAGCAACAGGTAAATCGTCCAGTTTAAAGAACACCCCTTTACTGGTGCCTCCGCGCATGTAAGTGGCTGGGATTTTGATTTGGGCAGCGAAACTCATGAATACTTTCTTCCTCTGGCTTGTCTTTATTCTGATCAAAATTATTGAGGCTCTAGACTAGCAGATTT
>NZ_JAALGV010000123.1:0-786 GCF_011174875.1 Acinetobacter sp. GFQ9D191M | reverse complement strand
AAAGCGTGTACACAGTGCACTGGGTTATGTATCGCCTTTTGAGTTTGAAGCAATGTACTATGATAAGATTAACCCGTTAGGTCAGGTGGCCTAACTTAAATAAAAAAGTCTCCGACAAACCCGGTACGGTTCATTCTGTTTTCATTGTGAGCTTGCCATAGTGAAAGCGCGTCTTTGGGTTGTAGATGGCCGTAATTTTCTTTCATGGTTTGTTCACTATCTAATAGCAACATTCCAGCATGGGCATAAGCACCAGGAAATTGTTTTAAGAATGAGGTCGCAACAATATCCCTAAAAAAGTGGATGCGAATTCCTCCCACTTTAATAGTCTGATCACCATAGGTCTTAAAGAAGTCCTCAATACTTCTTGATAAACTCCTTACAGTCATAAAAGGCTCACGCCTAGACACTAAGAAATAGTCCAAGTCTTCTTCTTGTCCACGCAAAGGGGCGCGTTTAGTACTCATTAAGAAAGCAGATCTATTCTTCTCTAAATAATCACCTATTAACAAAGAAGTGTTTTTTGAAAATATATGAACAAAATGATCAGGAATAATTTTCTGATCAAAGTTTTTAAAACATGATTTTGGTATAGAAATCTCATACAAGCCTTTTTTATTCTTATATATGCATTCACCATCTGACCTGTAACCAATTTTCATGTCCGACCAATTTCTTGCTCTTAATGGAAGCTCTAACAAGCAAGAAATAATACAAATCCCCCTACTAAGCACAGCTCTTGTTGAATCGGCTGTATCCCCTCGATATGAACCGTACCGGGTTTGT
>NZ_JAALGV010000122.1:0-6399 GCF_011174875.1 Acinetobacter sp. GFQ9D191M | reverse complement strand
CATTAACTTAATCGCTGCACTAGTAAACCGGATGAACTTGCAATAATGACTTTCGCAAGAGATCTATTGAAATAGGCTTCTTTAGGGAGTGGACTTTCGATTTGATTTAGTTGGTAGCTAATTGCCAGGTGCATTAAATGCAGATAGCTTGAACAGGTCGTTTCAGGGGTTAGGTGCCCGGCAAAATGAGAAAGTGCATACCAGGTTTGCTGAGTATTTCTGTTTCGTAGCAAGGCATAACGGATACGTAATTGCTCATGTGGACTATAGTCAGTAAATGCATCTGTAAGAGTTGAGTTTTTTAAAACCAGGTAAAGATGATTAAATGTAGAATGGCGCAGACTATGGTAAGTAAAATTGTGTTCTCCAAAAACTGGCTGGATCAATTGTTTCAATAGGGAATTTACTTCATTTTCATGAGTTTCTTCTAAGGACTGTTTTAAAAACAGCGGTTGTGCAACTGATTTTCCTTGTTCTTTTAGCAGACGTTTTCTATTCTGACTATATGTTTTAAATGCATGAAATTCATCTGCTTTAAGTAGATGATGCAGAGGAATCTTGCGGTAAGCAGAGTAGCTTTTTTGATTTTTATTGCGATTATTGCGAATGGTGAGCATTACAGTATCTTCACTAATAAATAAATCACGTACAAAGATATTCAATGTTTCATTGATCCGTAGTCCGACTCTGAACCCCAGAATAAAAATCAGTTTAAATATATTTTTATCATGCAGCGGAATATTTTGTGTTTTTTCCAGCTGTTGTAGCATCTTGTGAAAAATCTGCGGTGAGATTAATGCTGTTTTGCAAATTTTTGGTTGAATTAAATTCTCCAGATCGACAGCAGGTGCATTAAAGAATAAGGTCTGTTTTTGATGAAACTCACTCAGACGTTTTTCTAGAGTTGCTCGAACTGTTTCTTTTTTCAGTAGAAGCATTTCTCCATACAGATCTTCAAAATCAGCATCTGAAAATGATGAAATATCTTTGTCTTTCGTTGCCTGCAGCCAATGCACTGCAAACTGTGAAAACATGGTTTTTAGAGAGCTTTGTTTAATTGGCTGAAAATCTGCGCGTATAAGCTTGCGCTTAAATCGTTTCTGCTGCTGGATAATATTGTTGAAATCGTTCAGTTGTGGCTCCGTTAATTTGGAACGAAGAATGGTCCACAGCAGCAAACGTTCCAAGGCCGGAGAGTGTTCTCCGGCATATAACTTTATGAGTTGATCGCTATAGTTTTTTGCACGAATAGCTTGACGTATTTCTACTAAAATATCGGCTACATCTAATGCAATAGTGACTGTAGACTGGTCCTGAGGGTTTTCACAAACATCCTGAATCGTATGGGTAGGCGAGGGTTCAGGCTGAATAAAATAAGCTGCTAATTGTTTTTCGAGAGGACTGGAACTGTAAATTTCATTTTTTAAGATACAAATGGATATTTGATCCAGTCCGCTGTTTTTCAGGAACTGTGTATAGTAAAAACCGTATTTTAACAGGTCTTTACAACGCACCTTCTCTTCAGGTAAGCATTCAATAATACAAGCGTTAATCAGATTTTCTGCATCTTTAATATCTGAAAATAAATCAAATTTTTGATGTTTTAGTCTGTAGATCCAGCATTTCACAATATCGTGCAGCACAAATGTTTTGGTATAGCTGACTGAAAACTCAGGGTTATTAATACGCTGATTACCAAAGCGCTGATTTGGGACCTCTAACGAAACAATATGATTCGAGTCTAAGAAGCTTTGAAATTTATTAGTTTTTAAAATAATTTTTAAAAATTTTTGCAATTCTTTATCGTTGTAAATGCCATTGAATAAGATGGAGCTAATCAAACAGAAGCCGAGTGACTGGGTTGGACTGAAGTTATTAGATTTTGCCCAATAATCAATCATATTTTTGACAAATTGAGTAACCTTTTTACCATATTTCAAGGTTTCAATATTTTGCTGTGGTGACGTTCTTTCATGTCTCACGGGTGCGGCCGGCACTGGATAATTTTGACTCGCTGACAGATTAAAGCGCTTGATATATTTAGCAAATTCTACACGTGCCATTTGATAGCTGCGGATATTGGATTTGCAGTGCTCTAAAAGCCGGTCATCAACTTGCCGGTAAACTTCAGGATAATTTTCAGGTGTCAGTTCTGAGCATTTTTCGCTAAATAGTTGCAGATGAAACGCTTTTTTTGCTCTATGTTTCTTTAATCGTTTGAGCGAGTGAGGATGTTTGCTCATGTAATCATTATTCCCGTGAAATTTGACATGCTTTTAAGCGCTAAGGTTTTGACCAACTTGTCTTGTGCTGCTCTAATTTGATCGTAATCCGTTGTCTGAAAAGCTGAATAGCGGTCAAACAGTTCTTGCATGGGCTCATCGTGACCAAAGATGTCCTTAACTACATCTTCATTACAGTATTGGGCAAAAAAATAACGAGTAAAATGACGGGTCCAATTACGTTGTAAGGCTATTTCTGTAAAGTATTTTTGAATATCAGAGAGTTCCAGATTTCTGATATATTCTTTTGAGTCATAAAATAAGAGTAAGAGACGCTTGCCATCAAGGACCTCATGAATTGCTTGTACTTTTTCTTGAGGTAGATAAGCTTTAGTGAGGGAGAGAAAGTGTTTTAAATATTTTAGGTAATACTGTATTTCATCACGAAGATAATCATTAAACGGTAGATATCGCCCAATGGTGCCCGAATAACGCTGCTCTTTATCTGCAACAGCCATCAATTGATTGTCGAGGTCAATATAATCTAGATTGGGTGGGAAAGATTCGCTTGGTCGTGCCGACGTGATGAGCATACAAACATGCCACAGCCAGAGTGAATAATGATTTAACGTCTGAAAGGGATTTGGATTATTCCGAACTTGATGGTCAAGCTGGTAAAAAAAGGACTGGACAAATGGAAGATCAGGTACTTGCTGACTGCCAAACGTAATTGGAGATTTAAATTCCTCAATATATTTATTGTCAAGCTGAGGAAAAACCAAATCAAGGGTTTGAATGTAGACATCTAGAATATCAGTAATTTTTATTGAGAAGTAATGGCATGGTGTGTAGTTGTTGACATTTTCTCCTGCCAATAATTTGCTTTCTAACTCATATCCTAGTTCATTCAGCGTAATATCGCTGATTAAACGCGGAAGATTTTGAGCTGTTAACGGAAAAGTAAGATCATTACTGATTCTACGTAGATGCTCCTGTACCTCAGAAGCAATATCGGCTTTATCCCACTTCTTTAGTCGAAGTATCTGATCCAAATAAACTTTAGGTAAGGGAATAGTAAAAGAATTACCAATATTGAGCATATATTCTTTTAAAAATGTATCTTTAAATTTAGAGCTATCAATACTTTGACGGAAAAAACAGTTTTCATGACTAAAGCGGATTTCTTTACTTTTTGGGTTTAGAAAGAAACGCGTTCGTAATACTAGTAGCTCTTCATAATGCGTGAAACTAAGTACTGAGAATAAAAGTAAGGCATGAATTGGAGAGTTTTCTGCTTGTTCAAATAAAATGCGCATAACATATTGTGCAGTAGGCAAATCGAAAACTCGGGGATTTGGCTTACTCATTAACTCATTCTTGTTTTTATGTAAAACCCTGTTCTTGAGATTATTAATTTGAGCTGTAATAGAGCATTGCTCTATTGAGTTAAACTCAAAATTATGATCTTCAACAGTTTCTAGGATTTTCTCTTCAATAGGCAATTTTGCCACACCACGTTCAAAATGAGTTTGATAGGTTTTTTCATCGTCAAGCGTTATTTTTGATGTCTTTCTAACATCAGTTTGAGGTGGTTCTTGGGCGCTTGGATTGCTTTCCCGATGCCTTTTTTGACGATCTGATTGCGTATGCGCATAGGTATAAATAACGCGGATATTTGCCAGTTGACCTATTTGCTTTGTTGTTAAATTTGGTGTGGAGCGTTCAACTAACTCTTTATTCTCTGTTTCAGCTTTATTTAAAAACTCAAGCAGATCCTCTAACTCCATAGGGAGAGCTGGTAAGAAGTTATAAAGCCAATGATACTCCCGCTTTGTGCTGGCTAAACGAAAACGCATACACAGATTAGCTATGGTGGTTGCATGTTCTTTGCTATCAAGCAATTCAATACATTGAGTATTGAAAATGGCCCACTTCAGAGCATTAGCTCGATATGCTGATGGGGTATTGATAATTGCAATAAGGTAATGAACCAGAGGATATTCACTGATTGATTTTTCTGCAAGCTGTTGATTTATAATGTTGTTAAGCTCAACGATTTCAGTAGGTTTGATGAAGTCATTGAGTTTGATTGAATTTTGAAAACTTTCTAGCTTTACTTGTGCCAGTGCTCGATAGAAATTTCGAAACGACTCAAGTTTTAATTCTTGAGTATCTTCTAAGTAACTATATCCATTCATGATGAAATTCCTGCCAGAATTTTTTCTAATGACAGTGGGCCTGTATAATTTGAAACAGAACTGACTGGGCTTTTCGATTTTGTTAGTTCTGCTAATTCTCGTAGATGAACGATTGTTAAAATTTCCTGACCGAAAACTTCCTGCAGATGTGCAGCTAAGTATTGTTCATTTAGCCAATGTGCGATGATATCTAAGCCCTGAATGGAGTGGTGTAATCCGGAACACAGTAAGGCCTTTACTTCGCTTAAACCCTGAATAATAAATTCGTAGGAGTTATTTTTTTCATAAGCTTGGAATTTAAACTCGGTTTTGTTTTTATTGTAAAAATGGGCATAGATCCACCTGAAATGGCTGCTAAAAAAATAGAGATTTGGTTTATTAGTTGGAAGAATAGGAATTTCAATTTTTTGTGTAAAAGCTTTTAAGTGATAGTTTTGCTGTTTCTCATTAAGCTGGAAAAATAAGGCGATCCAGACTTGGTAGGCATGCATGCATTTTGGATAACACATTAATTGCATATTTTTTGCAGGTACGCGGTAATTGGGTATGCTTTTCTTTTTTACAGACATACAGTGATGCCTCCCCATATTTGTGCCAAATGGCTGAAAATAAAACAATAATATTCGCAGATTCAAATACCAAGTGCGACATATTTGTAGTTAGTTGAAAAAGTTAGGTGTATTAAAATCATTAGACTTTTTTCAACTCGCAATTGGAAAGCACCCAATGAAGCAATACACCCAACTTTCTCAAAATGAAAGATACGAAATTTATGCTGCTTTGAAAAGCAAATCTTCAATCTCTACCCTTGCCAGGGAGCTTGGACGTTCTCGATCAACCCTTTATCGTGAGATCAAAAGAAATACTGGGAAACGTGGATATCGAGCTCAACAGGCAGAGAAATTTTCAAGTCAAAGACGATATCGATCCTCTTCACAAATGACGGATTTTGCTCTCGTTTATATTCGTTATCTGATTGGCTTAGATTGGTCTCCTGAGCAAATTTCAGGTGCTTTAACACAACGAGGTTGGCTTGATGTGCCTTCACATGAATGGATTTATCAGTACGTCTATCTAGATAAATCTAAAGGCGGTAAGCTCCACATTCATTTAAGACATCAAAAGAAATATCGTAAACGAGGCTATAAAAATACAGACCGTAGAGGCCAACTCGTTGATAGAACAAGTATTCACTGTCGCGATGAGGTCATCGAGAAACGTCAACGCCTAGGTGATTTTGAAGGTGATACCGTGATAGGCAAGAATCACAAGGGGGCATTATTAACTCTGGTTGAGCGCAAAAGCTTGTATGTACATATCGTTCATTTGGGACAAACTAGAACCACAACTAAAACGATCTCGTGTGCTTTAGCATGTTTGCGCAGCAGTCATGCCTACAGTGTAACCTTTGATAATGGTAAGGAGTTCTCCGAGCACCGGCGGATAACGGAAGCAGGGATAGAGACGTACTTTGCAGATCCATACAAGTCGATTCAACGAGCCAGAAATGAAAATACCAATGGTCTGACCAGGCAATATCTGCCAAAATCATCTTCGTTTGATGAAGTGTCAAATGAACAAATAGAGCAGATAGAATTTGCTCTCAATCATCGCCCTAGAAAAACACTAGGCTGGTATACGCCTAGTGAAGTTATGGCTGGTTTTTATACTGTTGCACTTGCTGCTTGAATCCGCCATTCATATAATTTTTAATAGTGAGACAATGGCTAAAAATACCATATATTGTGTTTGTAGTTTACTAAAATCTCTATATATAGTATTTTTTATCCATTTTGGTGGTGTATCAAAAAGTATGCTAAAAAAAAGCAGGTTGAATTTTGATAAAATAGAGAAATGCAAATAACTCTAGAAATCAAATGTCCAACCTGCCTCAGTGACAGTATAAAGAAAAATGGCATCAAAGTAGATGGGAAACAAAACTACCAATGCAAAGACTGCAAACGTCAGTTTATTGGTGA
>NZ_JAALGV010000121.1:0-4437 GCF_011174875.1 Acinetobacter sp. GFQ9D191M | reverse complement strand
AAATTATCAAAGTTCTGTTGCTTTAGCCTGTATATTTTTATGGCTACCTTTATAGGGTTAATTATGAACAGTAAATGTCAACAGACCCTACTTAAAAATTCTTTAGCTTTAATGGATTTTTAAATTAAGCTGAAATTAGCTTTATTTTCCTTTATAGTTACCATGACCAAATCCTGCTTTTTATAAAGCGGGATTTTGTTATATGTGATATTCAATATGTTCCGGACAATTAAGTTATGACTTTCCAAAGTTTTGAAGTAGTACATGTGGTTGCTATGGACAACCAACGTTGTATTGGTAAGGATAACGATCTGCCTTGGCATATTTCTGCTGATTTAAAACACTTTAAAGAAATTACCCAAGGTGGGGTAATTATCCTTGGTCGTAAAAATTTTGATTCGATTGGTCGTCCGCTTCCTAAACGTGTAAATTGGGTAATTACTCGAAACCATAATTGGAATTTTGACGGCGTTAAAGTTGCACATTCAATCGAAGAAGCCTTAGAGAAATCTATTCCTGACGTTCAAGCATCAGAGAAACCAAATACAATTTTTATTATTGGTGGTGGTGAGATTTTCAAGCAAACCATCAATATTGTGGATCGACTAGAGCTTACTCATGTTGATTTAAATGTTGAAGGTGATATTTTTTATCCTAAAATTCCAAATGATTTTGTGAAGATAGCGTCAGAACAACATATTGATGACAAAACCGGCATTGCTTTTGAGTTCGCAACCTACAGAAAATAAAACCTATTTCTCATGAAAAAGTGATGATGCAGGGACGCGAATATATCTCCAGACATTGGAGTCTGTGGCTGCTGGGCAGCCTGTTTACTTTATTCGTCATTCTGTCGAGCCTGTGGCTCAGCCTCATGCTGTGGGTTCATCTTCCCATCGGCAAAATCGGCAGCATGATACTGATTGGACTCTGGCTGACCTTTGCGCTGGTCGTTCTCGGGATTTATTTCACCCGGCATCTGATCTCCCGCCAAGTGGATAGCGTTCTTTATCTTCTGGCCTTTTTATTCTGTTTGCTAGGATATTTCAGTCTGGAAGCGCGTCAGGATCGAGAGTGGAATCCTGAGGTTTCCCAGCTTCTGCATTATGAGCAGCAAGGCGATCAGGTTACCTTACACAATATCCGCAACTTTGACTGGCAGGCCGATGGTCGCTATATCGAACGCTGGGAAAGCCGCAGTTTTGATCTGAATCAGATTACTGGCGTGAACATCATTACTTCCTACTGGATGGGGCCTAAAATTGCCCATACCCTGGTCAGCTTCGATTTTGCCAATCAAAAGCCACTCACCTTCTCGATTGAAATCCGCAAGGAAAAGAATGAAGAGTTTTCAGCGATTGGTGGCTTTTTCCGAAAATATGAACTGAGTCTGGTCGCATCGGATGAAAAGGATATTGTCTATACCCGTAGCAATGTCCGTGGTGAACAGGTCTATTTTTTCCCAGTCAAAATGCCGCAAGCTCAGGCTAAAGCGCTATTCAAGGAATATCTGCGTCAGGCCGATGAGCTGGCCCAAAAGCCAAAATGGTACAATACCCTGACCAGTAATTGCACCACACTAGTCTTTGATATGGTTCAGGCGATATCGCAACAACAGCTACCCTCAGATTACCGGTTGCTGGCCTCCGGCTATTTACCGAATTATCTCTATGATCTTAAAGTACTAGAACAGTCTTGGGATATGCACACTTGGTATCAACGGGCACATGTCAATCCACGGGTAGAACGCACCGCTAATCTCTCCAGTCAGGACTATTCACGCCTGATCCGGCAGGGCCTACCAAAACCCGACATGCGATAACTGTGTAGCAAATCCACTTCAATAAAGATACAAAATCAACTGGAACCTTGATCATTTTTTTGTTTATATACAAATAGCTAGTCAATGATCAGAGTATCTCTCATGCTAAAAAAATTAACTGCAATCGCGATTTTAGGCTCGGTTCTAACGGTCATGGGCTGCGAAACTGTGCCCAATACAGCCACGACACAAACCGCGAATCATTTACAACTTTTGCAAAATCGTACTTGGATTGCGACCCAGATTGGTAATACTGAAATCAAGACTGCGCCAACCGCACGCAATGTTCCGAGTCTGCAATTTGATGCCAGTACCCAGCGCGTTTCAGGTTCAGATAGCTGTAACCGGATTATGGGCAGCTACACAGCAGCAAAAGATACGCTGACCCTGAGTCAAATGGCTACTACCCGTATGGCTTGCATGAACAACGATCAGCTTGATCAGAAATTTAATGAAGCTTTAGCTAAAGTGACGCATTATCAGGTATTTGCTAAAACCTTAAAATTACTGGATCGCCATGGAAATCTCTTGATCCAGCTGGAAAGTGCTGTTCAGCCGCGTTAATACTTCCCTACAAAAAGCCTGTATGGACAGGCTTTTTTATCTTTCATACTGATGAGCTGGAATTTAACCATCAGCCCGATTGAGTTATTTAATTGAATGAGGAATCAACCATGCAACAGGCACTTTTCGGTGGGGGATGCTTTTGGTGTACTGAAGCCGTATTTTTACAGATTCAGGGAGTTCAGCAAGTCGTCAGCGGTTACGCAGGTGGGCACACAACTTAAACATTCATAATTAAGGTCCACACATTGAGCAGCTGTCTTCCATGGTTGTTTTTTCGTTTTTTGAGGTGCAAAAAAGTCAAATTCAGCATGTGTGGGTTCTGGCCAGACGATCGGTAAATTGTCACGCCGAGCAATTAAGAAAAATCTATTTCTCAATGTCGGTGCACCATAGTCGCATGCTCGTAGTTCACGATATTCGACCGTGTACCCTTGGTACCTGAGCGCATTCACGAAACAGTTAAACGTTCGCCCTTTCCGCTTTAAAATCGGTTTACCGTTCTTATCCAAATCACCCCATTCAACAAACTCAACCACGTTTTCAAGCATGATGATTCGTGGTCGAACTGTTGCAGCCCACCTTAAAGCAATCCAAGCTAAACCGCGGATCTTCTTGTTTAACGGCTTGCCACCTTTCGCACGGCTATGATGTTTACAGTCTGGACTAAGCCAAACCAAGCCAACAGGTTGATTGCCCGTAATCTTTACAGGGTTAACATCCCAAACACTCTCGCAGTAGTGCTTTGTTTTTGGATGATTGATGCGATGCATGGCCAAGGCTTTCGGATCATGATTAATTGCAATATCAATCGGTCTACCGAACGCACGTTCTAAACCAGTTGATGTACCGCCACCGCCAGCAAAGTTATCAACGATTAATTCATGTGGAAGCAAGTTATACATAGAAATTCCCTCTTACAAATGCCCCTTTATGGCTTAGATCTCTTAATTCATGCGGTACATCTTCTGGAGACAGATACCTATAAGCATGAATAACCTTGCTCAGATTCATACAGCCACCCCCATGCTTTCAACGGCACTTTCTAATGTTTGATGTGCTGAATAATCATCACAGTCGTAATAATCGTCATCGATCAAATTAGAGATGTCGTAGTCACTCAAACCGCTATTTAAACAGCGACTCAAAAGCTCAGGATCTAAACGATCATACTTGTTGCAAATCGTCATTAACGAATTGCTATGTGCGTTGTTTGCCGTGAAAAATGAGTATGCAAAACCTTCAGGCGTTACGCTTCTAGCATTCTTAGTCGCAATACTATTGCCACCGTATAGGCGGTGCATTTTAGAGCCCTCAACAGGTTCAACAGGTGCAATTGGTAGGTCGGCATTGAAACGGCCCCACAATAATGTTTTCTTTGTGTATGTATCACCAAAATGAAACGGATCAAACGACAGACGCCACGGCGACAACCCGGTTAAGCTCGCAATACGCCCTACTGGATTCTCAATTGCCCAAATATTCGGTTTAAAAAATTCAATTGTTCTTAAAGTTTGGTACACCAGCTCAATACTGCTTAACGTGCGACCATCAGCATCTTTGGCAGTAAAATGTCTTGCACCAGAAACAGCAAAGTCTGTACATGGGCATGCAGCTAAAATCGCATGAACGTCCAAACCATCAAAGCATGCAAAAAGCTCGTTAAAGAATTCCACGCTGAAGTTATTAATATCGCCAAAATAAGGATCTGCCTGTATATCAAACCGAAATACTTGATAGCCAGCATCAACCCATGGTTGTGACCATGTGCCAGACAAATCAAAAAGAGAAAGGACAATTTTTTGGTTGTTTTGGTTGCGGATCGTTGGATCTAGATATTGGTTAAACGCAACGTTTTTCCATTGTTCTAAACGTTCTAATGCGGAAGATCTGGACATCCAGCCATTAGCTTCAACATATGCTTGTGATTTCTTATTTAAGCGAACAACTTCATTCTTATGCGGTGCATCAAAGATGTTTGAAATCTTAAACTCAGCATCAATAAAACTACTTCTTGCATCCAATAAAAGAGAGATGGATCCGGAAATTTG
>NZ_JAALGV010000120.1:0-43284 GCF_011174875.1 Acinetobacter sp. GFQ9D191M | reverse complement strand
TGGGGTTCAGCGGACGCTTACAAATATATTGATATTTTTTCTAAAGATCCGATTGAATCTCGCCAAAAAAAGATGTGGTTTTTTAAAGGCGATACCCGTATTAAAGTCTGTACGGTACACAGTTTTAAAGGTTGGGAAGCTAAGGCGCTATTGGTGGTTTGGGATAAAATCTATCAACTCAAAGACCATGCCTTGTTCTATACCGCAATTACACGTCTTAAAACAGGGAAGAGCAGTATTTTGTATGTGGCAAATGCAGAACCGTCTTTGGCAGATTATGGGAAAGAATGGAATTAGTAGTTTGAACTATCAAAATATTATTTTCGTGATATAGCTAAACTCTAAAAAGATCAGCACATAAAAATACCTGTAAAATGCGTCGGTAACCTTTTCAGCACATCACTGAGATAGGCATACGGATCCAGCCCTTTCAGCTTTGCTGACTGGCTTAATATGAACAGGATTCTACATACACCATCATGATGAATGTTCATGATTCAACGACTGACGAGGTTGCCATTAAGACTATGCTTCAGTGCAACCGAGGCATGAGGATCTTTGCAGGAATTTACAATGCTGAGTTTGAATTCTTTGCTGTATATTCTACGTTTTTTTAGCAACCATATGTCTTGTAAAATATATATCCATACTCATGGACTAAGTCCCCACTTGTTTTTTAAGTGGGAACCAAATTAAGACTTATAAGATCGGTTGGTAATATGAGTTAGCCTGATGCTCACGTTACTTTTGCAAAGACAAGATAAATTTCTGAATCATCTCTTTCTCCAACTCAGGTAACTCTTGAATTGATTTAGCAATAGGATCGTTACCTACATCTGAACAACGTTCTGTACGCCCTAGTAGATAGTCAGCAGACACATTTAAGACAACCACGAGCTTATAAAAATTTTCTAAAGAGGGCTTACGAGAGCCAGCTTCAATATGGGAAATCGACGTAGATGGAATACCAGACTTTTCAGCAAGTTCTTGCTGAGTCAATTTTCTTTGTTTTCTTATTTCTTTGAGCCGAGCACAAAACAACTCAGAATCCATTTCAGCCAGCATAAAACACCATAAATCGACAATAAAACTTGACTATATAGACAATTTTAAATATATATATTGTCAGTATTTTATTGTCTATTTCGACAAAAAGACATCATCAAAAGAAATTAAAAGAGGAAATTTAATATGAAGAATAGTGTATGTGCATGAGTGCCTTATCTCGACAATAAAGCACTCATGCTTTTCATCTCAAATCACTGAAATGAAAAGAATGTAAAATTTCGACATTTTACCTTTGCATTCTTTCATAACAGACCATTTAAGTAAAATTATCTTGGAATCTATTATGAGCAGTTCACCGAGTCATATCCCTTTTTCGATCCACCCAGTAATTCGAAATTTAAATGTCCGTCAAATTTCTAAAATTATTGCGACAAAAATCATTGAAGCTACGGCGCTACAACTTCAGTTCAATCCGATATTTTGCAACAAGTTAGATGTAGCACAACACCTCAATACTTTTGAAGCAGTTGCTTACTTTACAGACAACCAGTACTTTGAAAAATATGGCTTTAACAAGCAAGGGATTATCAATTACCAAGAACTCTCTAATGAGTTATTATCAATTTTTTATATGGTTATACAGTCTGAATAAATCATATTTTTAGAATAGAGAGCACCCCTAAGAATGCTTATCTGCAATTTGGGTGCTCCTCAAGAGATAAAACTGCATACCCAATTTTACCGATACCAAACGATTCATACTCACACCACGATCCGCATCTTCAGACAATCAATAATTGTTTATTTTTTAAATAACTGAAATAGAACCACCCGAAGGTGGTTCATAATTTCATCATGTATTAACTTGCTTGAATTATTGCTAAGAAATCTAACTCTTGAGGTGATAAGGGTTTATCGCCAAACAAGTGACCATATTGGTCTCCAACACTATCTTCATTCAAAGTCTCATAAACTTCAGCCATGGTCATACCTCAATAAAAAATTCCCTCACCACTTGCTTGCATCCAAAATCCCCCCTTTAGGTCGTATCTTTCTTTACTGACATAATATTCATTTTCCTCCCCATATAAATCTTCTTCATCACAAAGGCGGTCATATTCTTGTTGATATGCTTCTGTCAAAAGATAAATATCAGACTTTTTAAAAATTTCACATCCAGATTCTTTAGCATGATTCACAAGAGTGGTGAGTGCTTTGAATTTTTTCATTTTTAACCTACGCTTATTTCAATATTATTGACGTGTACTTTTTTATCGATGCCAGTACATCTCTTCCACTAACAAGGTTTAAATTTTCATAATTGTTTTCATGTAATGTTTCCATTTTTTTAGCTAAAACCCATAATTAATTTTTAGCAGTATTTCATCGTCTGTAGCTCGTATTGTTCGTCGTCAATTAATGCTTTTTTGCCATATAACTGTTTTACGATTTCATCCATTCCGACGTATTTAAGATGCATGTACATACACAACGCCGTATAGCCACAAAATAGATACGTCCCCTTCTTATCCTCAATCCAGAAGCCCTCTTGTAATATGACTGGCTTTTTATTCTTATTTTCTAATATGTCATCAATATCAATTTGATTAACGGTCATATTGATATATGGCTGATACATTTTGGTGACTACAGCGTATTGTTTACTTATCTGACATTTACCATTTTTTTTGGCCACTTCTAGAATCCTCTCTAACTTCTTAAATTTTCTCATTTTGACCTCGGCATCTTTCTTTAAACCCTTGATACCAGGCTTCAATTTCTTCCCGATCAAAATAGACAGCTGCTTGACGTGATAATCCCATTTTTAATGGTTTCGGAAAGCGATCATCTTTCTTCATTAATCTTCGCAATGCGTTTCTTTCTATACCTAGAAGCTTACATACCGTGTTGTAACTCAATAAGAAAGGCTTTATCTGAACAATGTTTAATACTTCAGTCTGTTCAGTGTTTTCAATTAAATTTGATTCGTTTCTATCAATCACACAATCCATTTCTAATCTCAAATAAAGATATTAAATAGAGCGTATCAGAGACCAAAATTTTAAAATTATTTTGATATAAAACTGGAAAAAAAAGTCACCCCATGGGGTGACTCTTAAATTTTCTCAGAGATTGATTAACTCAGTGAATAGACATAGTCTGACCACCACTGCATTAGATCAACTCGTTCTTGGAAATGCTCTGCTTTGTCGTATATACCTTTTGTACCCTGTTTAACGTGAGATAGTGCAGATTCAATAATTTGATATTTTTCACTAAATTTATTATTAAGCGTTGTTGATGCTAAATGCCTAAAACCATGTGGATGCTGTTTATTCTCATAGCCTAAAGATATTAACGCTTCATTGAAGGTATCCACACTCATTGCCATCATTGGGTCATTTCGTAAGGGAAATAAATATGGGGATGGTGTCTGTATCTCTTTTAATCTTTTTAACAATATAATTGCTTGGTCTGGCAAAGGCACACGATGTTCTTTTTTATTTTTCATCATCTCTGCAGGTTTAATCCAAATCTTCCGATGAAAGTCGAATTGTTCCCACTTCGCCTGTTGTAACTCACCAGGGCGTGGGAAGAGTAAAAGCAATAATTCTAAACCTATTGCTGTACTACGACTAGAATATGAACGAATTGCAGACAAAAGGTCTGGCAATTCAATTAAATCGACAAATTTGAAATTTCCACTTTTATGACGTTCAAAAAATCCCTGTACCTCTCGCACAGGATTTTCTTTATATTCACAATATATACAAGCCCAATCGTACGCCTCTCTTGCAAAGCTAAGTAGTTTGCGCATTTGTGCTGGGATTTTTAAATCATATTCTAATCTCGCAAAAAATTCGTACCATTCCATGGTTTTAATCGTTCTTAAATCACGATTTCCAAATTCAGGATAAATATGTTTTTTAATCGATAATTGCATCTTAGAAAAATATTTAGGACTCCATTTTTTTTGTTTTTTATCAAGTAAGCTTTCTATAAGTGAAGATAACTTGTACTTATCAACTTCTAAAAATGTACCTGCTTCTATTTCTTTCAGATAGCCGCTCGCAATTACCCTTGCCTCTTTAGCTTTAATAGTCGGGTAAGCTCCTACCCCTTTCCACCCCCATTTTCCATTTCTTTTTTTATACCTAAACTGCCAACTTTTGCTGCCATTTGCTTTTACAAAAAAATATAAATTTGGACTGTCCCATAATCGATAGTCTTGCATTTCCACTTCTAGTGCAGTAAGAACTGTATCTGCCAAATAACCTTTTTTCTTTAACTCGGTACGTCTCATTACTATGTCTGAAAAATTACGTTAATAGCAGTTGATCACAGCTCTTAAAATCTCCAGAGATTTTTTATTCTAAGTTCAAGAAAAAGGTTTACTTTTTAATTGACCAATTCATCTAAATAATCAGCCCACCACTGCATCAACACACGGCGTTCATCTAAATGCTGTGATTTATCATAAACACCCTTGACACCTTTTTTCTTATGCGCCAAACATACTTCTATCACTTGTTCTTGATTACTGAATGCGTCATTCAAAATGGTACTTGCAAGATGTCTAAAACCGTGAGGATTCTGTTTTCCTTTATACCCCAAGCGATTCAGAGCTAAATTAAATGTCATATCACTAATCGTTTTATTGACAGAAAGACGGCTCGGAAACAAGAACTCAGACTCTGGCTGAATGGATCTTAACTCTGTGAGTAATGTAATGACTTGCTTAGATAGTGGGACTTGATGTTCCTGACGTGTTTTGGTCATTTCTGCAGGTTTGGTCCATAAGGCTTTTTTAAAATCGAATTGCTCCCACTTTGCTATCCTTAACTCACCTGGACGTGGGAATAGCATCATAAGCAGCTCAAGACCAATGCCGATGGCGCGCTTTTTATTATTACGAATTTTCTTAAGTAAAGCTGGTAATTCATCAACAGTCACGAAATCCATGTTCCCTGACTCGTAGGCATCTAGATGTTTGCTCATGCCTTCTATTGGATTTGAATTTATCTTGCCTTTAAACTTTGCCCAGTCATAGCAACCACGTACGTATGAAACCAATTTCTCAATCTGAGTATGAATGCCTAAAGTACGTTGTAGTCCTTGGAAAAAATCAAACCACTCTTTTGGCGTAATCTCTTTGTAATTACCTTGACCAAATACTGGAATAATGTGCTTCTCAATAGATTTTTGAGCTTTCGTGTATGTTGCCTCACCCCACTTACTTGATTTAGTGTCCAACCACTCTCTCATTAGGTTTTCAAAGTAAAAGCTTTCAAGCTCTTTTCGTTCCTCGAGCAGTACTTTCTTCGACTTCAGGCTTTCACCTTTAGAAAGAGCTGAAGTAAATTCTCGTGCTTTTTGACGAGCAAGTTGAGCACTCACTTGAGGGTAAGAACCAAGACCCATCCAAGCCCATTTACCTTCAGAATTCTTGTAACGATACTGCCAATTTTTAACACCTGATTTTTTGACTAAAAAATATAAGCCCGCACCGTCCAGTTCACGATAGTCTTTTTCTTCAGATTCTAAGGATGCTAAGGTTTTTTCACTAAGCGGTCTTTTCTTTATATCTTTCCGTAACATGTATTACACCTTGTATCACCGAGTTAGATTATTAAACAGTGATACACGTGGTGATACAAATAGGGCTGTACTATACAGATCCATATAAATGCATAGAACATAAAAAAAGCCCCTAAATTATTGAATTTAGGGGCTTTTAGTGACTATATATGTACATATAAATACATCTATAATCGAATTATGGTAGGTATATCCAGACTCGAACTGGAGACCTCTACGATGTCAACGTAGCGCTCTAACCAACTGAGCTATACACCTAGAATGCTTGGCATATTATAAATTTTTCGATCCTAAGACAAGTCTTTTCATTTAATTTTCAATATATACGCACAAGTTTTAAGCAAATCTTTGAATTGTTTCAAATCTTGGTCTGAGAATTCCCTGCCTGAATAAATTGATTTTTCAAATAGTCTAATTGCTTCAAAAAATACAGACTGATCTTTATCCTGAACTTGCTGAGATAGCCTTAACATCCATTGATGAAAAGTCTCCGCGGATTGTCTTTTTAAATCTTTGTTCAAAGACTGATTAAACTGCTGAATGGAATAATCAAAAGGCGATTTTAACTGCCGGTTTTTAATATAGATTTTTAAAATATAAAGCAATATAAGTATGCCAATACCGGATATGAGAATGATCACACTGGAATAAACTGAACTTAGACCTAGCTTCGCTAACCAGCCTTGTTGAGATTCGGCATTATAGCCCACGACCTTACTTTGCCATTGATAACTTGCATAATCACTCCAGACTCTTAATTTGGTCAGCCATACATTACGCTGTGATGTCCAGCCAGAATTACTTGCCCATACTCGCTCATCTTGCGAGATTAAATTTTGCATTCCATCATCAATACGTTGTGGAGCTACCATTGCGGTAGGATCAAAACGCTGCCATCTTTGGTCAATCCAGACTTCTGTCCAGGCATGAGCATCTAACTGACGAACCTCCCAACTTTTCCCATCGGGTGCCAATTGTCCACCTTGATAACCTGTGACCACACGTGCCGGGATTCCAACATATCGCATTAGCATGACAAAACTGGAAGCATAGTGCTCACAAAAACCCTGCCGGGATTTAAATAGAAATTCATCAATCCGGTTTTTACCAAGTACGCCTGGTTTCAAGGTATATACAAAATGATTTTGCTGATACCAGTTCAAGACTGTTCGGATATAACGTCGCGGATCCTCCCCACTTTGTAGATATAAGCGCTGTGCCAGCCGCTGTGCCTGAGAGTCCAAATGGGATTGAGTCTGGGTATTTAGTCGCTGAACAAATTGCTCCGGTAAAATACTTTCGGTATTTTGACTACCCAGCCATTGTAAATGGATCGGTTCTACTCGTTGGATTAAACGCCTTGGTACGATACTCCAGTCCTGACGGTTATAATAACGGCGTTCCAAAGGCATCGACTTTTCTAGTCCCATCACCCAGAACACAGAAGTATCAGCAGCCAAATATTGGTAATTCCACCCAGATGTGGATACTGGAACAACTTCTCCAGGCTGACGGATTAAAGGCTGCTGATTAATAAAGCTACTGGTCCAGCGCTGTCCATCATACTCATCTAAAACTAATGCCCGCCAATACAATTCTGAACGTGGCGGCAGTTTACTCACATCACCAATAATCCGGAAAGCCAAAGCATTAGATTGAGATAATTCAGCAATATCTCCCGGTGACATACTGTCACCGATTCCGGTTATGCCTTTATTTTCTGAAATTGGGATATGCCAAAGCGGTGGCAAACGCGGAAAGAAGATGAATAATAAAATAAAAAACGGCAGAGCATAAAGCACAAATCTGCCGACATATTTGGCATCTTGCTGTAAAGCTATACGTGGTGATTGCTGACTCTGCTGAAACTCACTGGTCTGAATCCGGTATAAACCAATTAGACAGCTCAACAAGCATAGAATAATCACAACAGCCATACCAAAAGACTGGCTATATAGAAATGAACTGGCCGCAACAAAAAGCGCAAAATTAAACAGGATAACCAGATCCCGCCGGTTTTTCGTTTCTAATGATTTGGCAAATAAAAAAGTGGAAAGAACCGCGACGCCTGCCTCCACGCCAATAAAACTTTGGTGGCTGAGATAAATACTGCCTAATGCCAAAGCCGTAAGTAGAAAAGTTCCAATTTTAGGAAATGGCTTTTGCCGTTTAAGAAAAATCCAGATACACAGTAAGCTAATGCCAAAGATAATGCTGAGCAGCATCGGGATGAAAGCTACTTGGGCCAGGATGATCAAGCCCAGGGTTAGAACAATCGAAACTCGGATTTTTCCATCAATCATAGATTCACCCGTTATGCCTGAGCCAATAATTGTTTAGCCTTACGCAGTTGTTCTTCACCGGCTCCCTGCGGCAATTCTGCCTGAGGTAAATGCAACGCATATGCACATTGCTGCTGCTCACATTGCTCAATTAGCCCCATCATCAAGCCCAGTTTCTCCTCATGCGACTGGCTAGGCATATGTTCATAATGAATCTCAATGCTATGTTCATCCTGATACTGTTCAAAGACTTTGACATATAAGCCTTGCCCACGTGCAAACTGCTTCCAGGAAACCGCCTGCAATGAGTCTCCAGATTGATAGTTACGTAATTCACGGAACTCATCCATATCCGGTTCAAAGCTATTCTGATAAATCTTGTTTTCCGAAGTATTGTTTTGAGCTTTAGGTGCCACCCAGGCAAACTGATGATGATAAAGGTAGGTCCAGGCTCGAACCAGACCAAAAGGATAGACTGAATAGATCTGAATCACCGGATACTCAAATTTACCGCGACGTTCCGCATAAAATGGCAACACCCAATGCTGCTTTTGTTCAGTCAGATAAACTTTCTCCAACTGATTGCCGGCCTTAATATACAGATAACGCGGCCGGGCTGTGGCTTGCTGAACATAAAAATGCAAATTGAGTGCATGACCCACCTGTCCGATGTCTTCAGCAACCATTTCGATATCCAGATCATGCAACTGTTTAAAGGTCAGATAGAAGCTGACACATAGCACTGCACTAATCAGAAAACAGAAGCCTAAGATCAGGTTATTGGCATAGTTCACGCCAGCAATAAAGGTGATAAAAATCAGAACCAGATATAGATAACCCTGCTGATAAATAAAGACCAGTACATCTTTTTGGGAAAGTCGTTTTTGCTGTGAAAATTGAAAGCGTTTCGCCAGCCAGTTTTGCCAGGTTTTATCCAAGAGCGAACTCCTTTAACTGACTGCAACCTGTTGCATCACATTTGATGTTTCTGCATCGCTCAGCCCCAGACGATGTGCAGCAACTGCCACAAAAACGGCTTGCACATCGTCTGGAGTTACAAAGCTACGTTGCTGAATGATGGCATTCGCCTGTGCTGCACGTTTAAGCGCCAGCAAACCTCGTGTTGATAAGCCTTGGCGTTTCTTACGGGTTTCTTCCGCAAGATCTAGCATATATTCCTGAACCGCTTCACTGATAAAAATCTGATGGGTCAGCTGTTGTAATTCCAACACTTCATTTTCGCTAAACACATGTGCCAAGCTGGCGATCAAGGCAAAACGGGATTCCTGCTGTAATAACAGTTTTTCAGCATGACGGGATGGATAACCCAGAGATAGACGCATTAAAAAACGGTCTAGCTGAGATTCAGGTAAGGCATAAGTACCACTTTGAAATAACGGATTCTGGGTCGCGATTACCCAAAATGGCTTAGGCAATGCATAGCGTATCCCATCCACAGTGGCATAGCCTTCTTCCATCGCTTCCAGTAATGCACTCTGAGTTTTGGGACTGGAACGGTTAATTTCATCTGCCAGCAAAATCTGGGTAAAAATAGGTCCCTGTTTAAACTCAAACTGATGTTCTTTCTGGTTAAACATATTGATGCCAATCACATCGCTGGCCAGCATGTCATTGGTAAACTGAATCCGCTGAAATTTCAGTCCTGCGAGATGGGCTAGGCTGCTTGCCAAAGTGGTCTTGCCCAAACCAGGTAAATCTTCAAACAAGACATGACCGCCTGCAATCAGACAGCATAGCGCTAATCTGGTCTGTGCATGTTTGTCCAGGACAATCGCATTAATTTCTTGGAAAAATTTTTGAATCTTGGGTGCGTAATCAGCCAGCTTCTGTTCCAGCTCATCATTGTTGTGCACAATATCCAGCTTTTCTTTTTGTTTCATGCCCCAGATCACAATATTTTCCCTAATAAAACATGCTGTAGGATTAACATACACTGTTTTTTAAAATTCCCCAAAGATCAGTCATCTGCCGACTTTATTTCTGCAAGAGAAATCAAGAATTTTAGAAATTTTATATGATTAAACCTCTTGTAAGAGCCAATTGAAGCTTTAAGATTAAAGTTTAGAAAAATTACATTTTGATTGGCATATTTATTAGAAAAAACAGGTTATTAAAAACCTTTGAGATCTGAACTTATACCTAAGAGATAAAGACTTTGAAAAATTTAAATTCCCAATGTCAAAATAGATCATAATTTTGTTTTATCTTGTTTGAATCCTAAAATTTTTCCATAAAAAAGCGCCCCGAAAGACGCTCATTTTATTCATCTATTAGCATGGACATTTCTTCATATCTCCACCGGCAGATGGATAACGCGAATCTACACAGTGGCGATAAAATGTTTTAGGGTCCATCGCTTCCAGATCAGGATGGTGCTTTTTCATATGCGCCAGATAAGTCTGATAATCCGGCACACCCACCATCAGGCGGAAACTCTGCTGTAAACGCTGCCACAACGTCGCAATCCGTGACCAGTTTTTCGGGTTCAGGATCAGGTCTTTTTGTGACATCACAGTCATCTTGATGATCTTATAAATGACCGCTTTTCCACCTTTAGCAAACTTCAAGTTCATGCGCTGCTCCTTAATGTCCTTTTGCAGGCTGAATTTCTTCAGGATCGCGATACACTGCTTCTGCTTCATTTACGGTTGGTACAGGGCTCGCCAGGGCACGACGGATCACGCCAATTGCAGCAAATAGCATTACAAACGCTACGATCATAAAGAAACCACAAAGTGCTGCGTTGATCTGGTTCGACATTGCGACAGTCTGCATTTCAGCCAGGGTTTTCGCTGGTGCCAGAATTTCATTATTCGCAATTGCCGTATTGAAACGCTCTGCCTGTGCCAAGAAACCGATTTTCGGATTTTCATGGAAAATCTTCTGCCAACCGGCTGTCATTGAAGTAATAAACAGGAATACGG
Organism: Acinetobacter sp. GFQ9D191M; assembly: GCF_011174875.1. Lineage (NCBI taxonomy): Bacteria > Pseudomonadati > Pseudomonadota > Gammaproteobacteria > Moraxellales > Moraxellaceae > Acinetobacter > Acinetobacter sp. GFQ9D191M. Next base: position 32,450 of record NZ_JAALGV010000120.1, on the reverse strand, counting down.
TTGGAACAATTGTTACCCACACATATTTCTCTTTCTTCATCTTGAACAGGATGACTGTACCCAGAATCAATGCCATTGCAGCCAGAATCTGGTTACCAATACCGAACAGTGGCCATAAGCTGTTAATACCGCCTAATGGATCGACGACACCCTGATAAACGAAGAAACCCCAGCCAGCAACAGCAACGGCTGTACCCAGCATATTACCGAAGAAATTATGAGATTGTTTTACCGCAGGAATCACGATACCAACTGTATCCTGAACCATGAAGCGACAAGCACGAGTACCTGCATCTACTGCTGTCAGAATGAATAAGGCTTCGAACAGAATCGCAAAATGGTACCAGAAGGCCATCATTTCACGGCTGTTAAAGATTTCGGTAATGATATGCGCCATACCAATCGCGAAAGTTGGTGCACCACCCGTACGTGACAGAATCGAGTTCTCACCTACTTCCTGTGCCAGTAATGTCAGTGCTTCAGGTGTTACCACAAATCCAAGATTACGCACTGCTTCAGCCGCAGTATCTACGGTTGTCCCTAGTAGTGCCGCTGGTGAGTTAATCGCGAAGTACACACCTGGATCAAGAATCGCGGCACAGATCAAAGCCATAATCGCAACAAATGATTCCATCAACATACCGCCATAACCGATTATCCGGATATCGCGTTCGTTGTTAACCAGTTTTGGTGTTGTCCCTGAAGAAACCAGTGCGTGGAAACCAGAAATCGCACCGCAGGCAATGGTAATAAACAGGAATGGGAACATTGAACCAGCGAATACTGGGCCTGTACCATCGACAAATTTGGTAATCGCTGGCAACTTCATTTCCGGCATCGCGAACAGAATGCCAATCGCCAGACCGGCAATCACACCAATTTTCAGGAAGGTAGATAAATAGTCACGCGGCGCAAGTAATAACCAGACGGGCAATACCGATGCAATGAAACCGTAAATGATCAGTGCCCAAGTCAGCTCAGTACCCGTTAAGGTAAATAGCTGTCCCCAGTAGGGATGCTGTGCAACGTTTTCACCATAGATAATGCCAAGCATCATCAATACGAAACCAATGATCGAAACTTCTGCAATTTTACCCGGACGGATAAATCGCATGTAGATCCCCATGAAGATGGCGATCGGAATCGTAGCTGCAATACTGAATACGCCCCATGGACTGTTAGTCAGTGCTTTAACAACGACTAGCGCCAATACTGCAAGGATGATGATCATTACGCCCAGCGCACCAAGCATCACGATAATGCCAGCAAAGGTACCCAGTTCCTGTTTTGCCATTTCACCCAGTGAACGACCGTCACGACGAGTAGAAATAAACAGTACCAGGAAGTCCTGTACCGCACCTGCCAGTACCACACCGACCAGTAGCCAGATCGTGCCTGGCAGATAACCCATCTGCGCTGCAAGGATTGGACCGACTAAAGGACCCGCACCGGCAATCGCGGCAAAATGGTGACCGAATAACACACTTTTATTGGTCGGCACATAATCCAGACCATCACCCAGACGATGGGCAGGTGTTAAACGGCGTGCATTCAGTTCAAAAACTTTATTGGCAATAAATAAACTGTAGAAACGGTAAGCGATGCTGTACACACAGGCTGCGGCCAGTACCAGCCAGACTGCATTCACATGCTCACCACGACTGAGTGCAAGTATCCCGAAGGAGACTGCCCCGACTATGGCTACCAGGAGCCAGATGATTTTCGAAGTCATGGTTGACTTCTGTTGTAAAGTTTCCATTCAATCCCTCATTTTGTGAAGCATATAAATCAGCGTGATTTTTTTATTCGAGGTACTGCTGTTTTCCCTTGCGACTTTACGCTTGTTCCTTTCGAATTCCTCTAAGACTTTGGCATAAAAAAAGGGATGATTTTAGTCATCCCCTTTGATAATAGTCTATTTTCCGACCATTATGCACGTTCTAAATAGTCACCAGTACGAGTGTCTACACGAACGCTTTCTTCTTGCTGAACGAATAATGGAACACGTACTACTGCACCTGTTTCAAGTTTCGCTGGTTTACCGCCACCACCAGAAGTATCGCCACGAACGCCTGGATCAGTTTCAACAATTTTTAATACTACGAAGTTTGGTGGGCTTACTGTTAAAGGTACGCCATTCCATAACATGATAGTACATTTTTCATTTGAATCGTCTTTTAACCATTTTGCAGCATCGCCCATTGCTGTTTTATCAGCAGCGATCTGTTCGAAGGTTACAGGATCCATAAAGTTCCACATTTCGCCATCGTTGTACAAGTATTCCATTTCTACTTCTACGATGTCTGCAGCTTCTAGAGAATCACCAGATTTAAAAGTTTTTTCCAAAACTTTACCACTGCGAAGGTTACGTAATTTAACGCGGTTGAACGCCTGGCCTTTACCTGGTTTAACGTATTCGTTTTCCATGATTGAACATGGGTTACCATCAAGCATAACCTTCAGGCCAGACTTGAAATCGTTCGTAGAATAATAGGCCATGATTGGCTCACTCCAAACTTACTAACTTTAAGCTATTGATGCTATGGGCTGTTGCAATGTCATTTAGCAAGTCTGACACGAACATGAGTTGCCACATGCACATTCATTTAATGTTGCGTATTCTAAATGAGCAATACACCAAGTCGCAACGAAAAAATCGGTTTTAACTTGCTGACACTGCTTAACTTAGCATCAGCTATTCCAATACTGGTGCACAACCAGTCTTCTAAGCACATAAATGTCTCTATGCTTTTGCATACCATAGCAAACTGATCGTGTTTAGAGAAATTTTAGCCAGCTTTCACATTCCCATCTGTAGACAAACTGCTAAACTGCGCACTTCTGGCTATCGCCTTCATCTTTTTTTGATCTTCCGGCATGACACAGTATTTATATCAAGAAGCAAATTGGCAATCGCAACTGAGTGATCTGATCACTGATCCACAAGAACTACTACAGATTTTACAGCTTTCTCCAGATCAGCTGTTATCTGGTGCTCTGCTGGCCTCTCAAGCCTTTAAATTACGTGTGCCGCGAGCTTTTGTTTCCAGAATGCAGCCAGGCAATCCTCTAGATCCACTTTTATTACAAGTGTTACCGCATCATCTGGAACTGGAAGATCATCCGGGATTTGTCACCGATCCCCTAGGTGAAGAACAGGCCAACCAGCAGCCTGGTGTTCTACATAAATATAAGTCACGTTTTCTACTGACCTTGACCGGTGCCTGTGCAGTCCACTGTCGTTACTGTTTCCGACGCCATTTCCCCTATCAGGAAAACCTGCCTAAAAATGAGGACTGGATCAATATCAAACAATATCTGGAAAGCCAGCCAGATATTAATGAAGTAATTCTAAGCGGCGGCGATCCACTGACCTTATCTAACCGAAAATTAAAAACCTGGATTGAACGACTAGAATCGGTACCACATCTCAAATTTTTAAGAATACATTCACGAGTTCCTATTGTGATCCCAAACCGGATCGACGAAGAGCTACTAAGCATGTTAAAAAACAGTAGGCTACGTATTATTCTAGTGGTACACTCGAACCATGCATCAGAGCTGGATGACCTGACCTGTAAGCAGCTTAATCAGCTGGTTCAGCATCAGATCACGGTACTCAATCAGGCAGTTTTATTAAAAGGGGTTAATGATTCTGCTCAAGTTTTGATTGATTTAAGCTATCGCTTGTTTGATGCTGGCGTGATGCCCTATTATTTACATGTACTTGATAAAGTAAAAGGTGCGCATCATTTTGATTTACCTGCTGAGCACATCAATGAGATTTATACAGAAGTTTTAGCGAACCTACCGGGGTATCTGGTTCCTAAACTAGTTCGAGAAATAGCGGGCGAGAAGAATAAGACACCGCTTTTTGGGGTTTCAACATTTTTGAGTTAAATAATAAAGATGAGTAAGCATACTGCAGACATTTTTCAGACAACGGCTGAACTCACCATAGAACAGCTAAGTTTTTGTCCCACAAATGCCAAAGCATTACAGGAATGGGTCGCAGGAATTTCAATCCTGCAATTGGGGAATTCATCCAAGTCTCTGTTCAGTGCTTTACTGGAAATTTCCGAACTGAAATGTGCGGAAACCTTGCGTTTTGACCTGATTCAGGTATTGCACCCTACCCTTGAAAATGTTTTGGCCAGTCTTGAGAAACATTTCGTCAATCAGGGTCTGATCACGACGGATCGCAATGACCAGATTATTGAACTGGCCATGCTGTTACGCAGCTATTTTGCCAATATCTATATAGATATTGCCAAACGCTGTAATCATCAGCTGAATCATCAAAAGTTTTCACTATTTTCCCTGGGCAAAAAGAAAAGCCTGCAAAGTGCCCGGATGGTGTCCATCTACTATGGCCTGCAACAGTTAAGCCTGCTGCTCTATCAACAGCATATGCTGTATAGCACACCTGGCGCCGGTCAGTGGTTGGCAGCACATCAGTTGCTTGAATGTGCGATGGAAAATAATTTCTATCAGACCAACATCAATCAGGTTCTTGGCACCCAGCACGAAATCCAGAATATTGCCCAAGCCTATGCACGACTGATTTTGCTGGATATTTTCAATACCCATCAGATCCGTCCAGCTGAAATTCAGGGTTTATATTTATGCAGTGCGGACTGGGCAAAACTGGTTCAGATTCTGCCAAAAGAAACCACACTGTCACGTTATGTGGTCGATGCCAACAAAGATCATCCGCCTATACTGAATTCTCATCAGGGTCAGCATTTCCAGCCGAGCTTCTATATTTCGACACAAAACCTGATGGAACACCTGACCGGTACGCAAAGCAAAAATGCCCAGTATCTGTCACGTAATGAAAAACTGTTCCTGACACCTGCTCTGCATTTTCATATCTATAACCTGCTTTCGAATAATGTCGAACGCCGTCATGAACGTTATGAATATTCCGCACAGATCAATATCTGCTTTGGCTTAACGGTGGCGCATTTTTATCTGTCTAAGGGTAAAAACTTTAATGAAACGCTGGAACTGGAAGGTAATTATGGTTTCCAGAGCGAAAGCAGTTTTGTCAGCTCAATGCATAATGCCGTTCCAAGCGGATTCAGCAGTATCAAGGCGCTCGATCGCGAAGCCAAACAGATTCATACCGCTGAAGTTCTCGATATCAGTGTCAATGGTTACCGGATTAAATGGTCAGGTATCACGCCTGCCAATCTGAAAACTGGTGAATTTATTCTGGTTCAGGAAAAATCTCAAAGCCAGTGGCGTGGCGGAGTCATTCGCTGGATCAAACAGTCAGCAGATAAAAGTCTGGAAATTGGCCTGGAAATTCTGGCACAGGAACTGTTCCCTTGCGCAGTTTATGCCCGTACCGACAAACACAGTATCAATTATCAGCCAGCTATTCTGGTACAGATGACCCAGCTCGATCAGGTCTCAACCAGTATTATTGTCTCTGGCTCACAAATGTTTAGGGAAAAACAAACCATTCATTTACGACTTGGCCAAAAAGAACTCAGAATCTACCTGACCAAGGCACAGCTCATTACACAAAGTTTTATCCGTTTCGACTATGAATTATTAAATGATCAAGAAGAAGATGTCATCGAAAACTTTATACATAAGCAATTGAATGAAACTAAAAATCACGATTTATGGGAAGCATTGAAGTGAGAAATCCATTATTGTCTAAAAAGTTAAAACGTACTGAAACACGTTTACTGATCATTGATGATAATCAAATTAGATATAACCAAATCCGTGATCTCTTAACCAGCAATGAATATCAGGTCGATGCCGTTCTGCTTGATGATCTGCAATCTTTTGAAAAACAGTTAAACTTTAACTGGGACCTGATTATTTTTGGTCGTGCTTATGATCTGAAATATGAACAGGCCTTAAGTCTGGTTCAACTTTCGCAGCAACCTGATCTTCCTATTCTTTTGTTAAAGCCGGAAGATTATCAGGCTGAACAATATGCCCAATATATCCGTAAAGGCATTTTTGACATTCTGAATCTGGATTATCAAGACCGCTTCTTCCTGAATCTGGTACGTGCCCTTTCCTTTAGCCGTACCATGCAAGCCCAGCGCCATTTAATGGAAGAACTGGAAACTGCACAAAACCAGGCACAATCACTGGTAGAAGACAGTAACCGTGCGGTCGCAACCATTCAAGAAGGCATCCATATTCAGGCCAATGCCGATTACCTTAAACTGTTTGGCCTTAAAAGTGAGGACGATATTATCGGTCTGCCGCTTTTAGACCTGTTACAGCCGCAAGATTTAAACGATTTTAAATCCCGCTTTAAAAAGATTTCTCAAGGCCAGTTTGATTTAGGCCGTTTTGATATTACTTCTTCAAATCCAAATGTTGCTGCTGCCAATCCATTAAAACTGGAATTTCTGGCATCTAGTGCTGAAGAAGATGCACTACAAATTACGATTGATACGGCGACTACGCAGGCAAGTGCCTCTTCTGAAAAAGTTGCAAACAAGCCAAATACCTTACAGTCACTTAAGCGTGAACTCAATCGTGAACCGGCCAAAGCCAATGCATTGCTCACTTTCTCCTTTGCTGCGTATGAGCCGCAAGTCCTGAATGGTGATTGGGCGACCTACATGGGTTATTTCCATGAAGTTGAGAAATTTCTAAAAGAGCAGGTTCGTATTCCACTCTTCAAACTGGAACATGATGTTCTGGTGGGGATCATTCAGGCAGATGCGCAAGACATTCTGGAATCCAAACTTGTTGGGTTAGGTTCATTGACCAAACCACAGCTTATTACAGTGAATCAGCAAACTTATCCGCTCAATCTACGCATCGGTTATACCCTGCTTGACGGTGAGTTGCGTGATGAAAGCCATTGTAATGAATTAGTCGGTCGGGCCTTCTCTACTCCTTTACCACAAGCACAAAAAACGTCTGAATTTGTTCTGGATATTCCCACAACGACTCAGGAATCGATTTCAATGCCAAGCATTGACTTCACGGTCTCAGAACCTGTTGTTTCAGCGCCTGAGTCCATACCGGTCAGTCCGGCAGTCAGCGCTGTACCACTCACAACCTCTCCGGTATTAAAAGCACTGCGTGAATGTCTGGAACGTGGTGAAATTCATCTGAAATATCAACAGCTCTATGATAAAGAAGATACCAACCTCTACATGTATGAGGTGACCAGTGGCTTTATCTTTGAAAATAAATGGCAGGATATTTCTTCCTTGATGGAACTCAATGAAGATGATGAATTGTCTATTAAACTCGATCGCTGGATTCTGGTTGAATCAAGCAAGCAGTTGCACAACTTCATTACCCAGTATCCGGATGCCCGTTTAATCGTGAACCTGAACCGTGCGGTGCTATTTAAGGACCGTACTTTCCCTGAGTTTATTTCTAAACTGATTACGATTATTCGCAGTAAAGTCGAGCATCCTTTAACTTTACAGTTCTCTGAAGAAGATATTCTGATGAACCAGCAGGATGCGCAGAAATATCTACGTACTTTACGTGAACATGGCGCGCGGATTGCGATTCGTAACTTTGGTCACTCAATGTATAGTGAAACCCTACTACGTGAGTTCGATATCAATGGTCTGAGCCTGGATAGCAAACTGACCAAGATGCTGAACAATGATACTGAAATTGAACAGCTACAGGAAAAAATCACCACGTACAATGAAATCAAACCAGTGAATATCATGATTCGTGAACTGAATGACATGACCTTATTTGCGAATGCCTGGAACGTCGATGCCCGCTTTATTCAGGGTGATTATTTCCAGAAAAAACTGGATCATCTGATTGATGTACAAGACCACTAAGGTCTTGTACTCGCCTTTCAATCTAGAAACGTGAAATGATTTTCTAAATTGCAGGCACAAAAAAACGGGCATAAAGCCCGTTTTTTCATTTTGGGTATTAACGTTTAACAGAACGTGACATACCAGCAAAACGTTGTTTGAACTTGTCGATACGGCCGCCAGTGTCAACGTTCTTTTGCTTACCAGTGTAGAATGGGTGGCAAGCTGAGCATACGTCTAGGTAAAGAGTTTCTTTACCAACAGCTGAACGAGTTTCGATTACGTTACCACATGAACAAGTAGCAACTAGTTTTTCGTATTTTGGGTGAATATCGGCGCGCATCGTCGATTACTCCATTAAGATGAAAGAAGGTTTTGCTGTCATCGCAATTGATCACTCTCAAGTATTGAGGAAGGGCCAGAATCAGGATTCAGGCAGATCAACACCACAACAGACCATTCTTTTGGCCCACCGAGACGGATACCGTCAGAGCTAAGCACAACAAGTTGGGCGGTATTATACGGCAAACAAATACAATAAGCGAATTATTCTTCTGTATGTACCGCCTGTTTGGCCCAGAGATTCGCAATCACACCACAGGCCATGAGCTGGATTTGATGGAAAATCATAATCGGTAAAACGATCATGCCAAGTGGCTGACCAATAAACAGAATCTGTGCCATCGGTACACCACTGGCGAGTGTTTTTTTGGAACCACAAAAGAATACCGTTTTCTGGTCGGCACGATTAAAGCCCAGCCAGCGTGGAATAAATAGCGACAACAGCATCACAATGGTCAATAAAACCGAACATGCCAGCAGCAGCAAGAGCAAAGTACTTAAGCTGACTTCACGCCAAAGCCCAGCCACCACCGCGCTGCTAAATGCTCCATAAACCACCATCAGAATTGAGCCCTGATCGAATACCTTGACGATCTTGGGCATTTTCTGCATTTTTGGGAAAATCCAGGGACGTAATAACTGACCTAAAATAAAAGGCACCAATAACAGCAGCGTAATCTGCAGGATCGATGCTGTCGGATCAAAGCCATGCTGAGATTTCCCAAGGATAAAGAATGCGACTAGCATCGGTGTAATAAACATCCCGATAATATTGGAAAATGAAGCACTACAGATCGCACCAGCAATATTCCCTTGAGCCACTGAGGTAAAGGCGATCGAAGACTGTACGGTTGATGGCAGGAAGCACATAAACAGGAATCCCCAATATAATTCCTGCCCCAACATTGGCAATAATATTGGTTTTGCCAGCAAGCCTAAAATTGGAAAGAGTGCAAAGGTCAAGGCAAAGACCAAAGTGTGTAATTTCCAGTGCATCAAGCCTTCAATTACGGCTTCACGCGAAAGCTTGGCACCATGCAGGAAAAACAGGATCGCAATGGCTGCTGTCGTAATCCAGCTAAAGACTTCAGCTGCCTGCCCTGACACTGGCAATACACTGGCCAGTAACACCATAACAAAGAGCAAGATCGTAAAGCGGTCCAATGCCAGCAGTTTAAGCATCTGATGTCCTTCCCTCAAAATTTTATTATTCGATAAAAAAATACCCGGCTATCTTAACAGATGCCGGGTCCATGTTATGCATTCAGATTGATGTAATATTTTCATCCATACATGAATACATTTCACATATATCGCTCTATAACACTTAGTTATTACGTGCGTTGTTTTCTTGCTGGATTAGCTCGATTTTGTAGCCGTCTGGATCTTCTACAAATGCAATGACAGTCACACCGCCTTTCATTGGGCCAGCTTCACGAACAACATTGCCACCACGTGCCTTGATTTCTTCACATGCTTTATAAGCATCATCTACCGCAATCGCAATATGACCGTAGCCATTGCCTAGGTCATAGCTTTCTGTATCCCAGTTATGGGTCAGTTCAAGCACAGTGTGATTTTCCTCATCGCCATAACCCACAAAAGCCAAGGTAAAACGACCTTCTTCATAATCACGCTTACGAAGTAAAGTCATACCAAGAACTTCAGTATAGAACTTGAGTGATTGTTCCAGATTGCCTACACGTAACATGGTATGCAGCATGCGCATATTAATCATCCTTATTTACAGATTGTTTTTGGTGTTCACCGAGCAATTTTGCCACCCAAACGACCAGAATCAGGATTGGAATCCCGATTAAAGTGGTCATCAGGAAGAAATTCGGATAACCGATATTGGTCACTATAGTACCCGAATATCCACCTAAAATCTTAGGAGTCAAGGTCATGAGTGAGCTAAAAATAGCATACTGAACAGCGGTAAAGGACACACTGGTCAGACTGGACAGGAAGGCAATAAAAGCAGCGCCTGCGAGACCTGCGGCCAGATTATCGACAATAATTGCAAAATATAGCCACCATGAACTATACGGTTTAATCACCTTACCTTGAATTTCAACATTCTCGCCTGTTCCAATTGTAATCGGCTGAATATCAATATCCATCGGATTGGCCTGAGTCTGCAACAAGTCCACAGCATATGAATGCTGCTGGGTAACCATCGGTTGCTCCTGTTGCATTAAGCTTGCATTGATTTGCTTCATAGGTGCCGTAATCAGTTTCTCGGCAGGAATAGCAGCACTAAAGACACGCCCTTCATCCAGCTTGGCATCGAATTTATCGCCATTCAGCTCTAATACAATTTTTTGCTCTGCAGTTAAATCCGGCCCTAGATACTGACCGCGAACCACGATGCTATTTTCCTGTTCATTGGCACTGATCAGGTTATCTGTGGTAACAGGCAAAAGCTGTAATTGTGCTGCTTTCGAAGCATTCTGTTGCAAATAAGGCAGGTTAACTTGTACTGCATCTGCCGGATGATTCAGATAATGTGCACGGACCTGAATCTGTTCGGCCTCTTTGAAGGCAGTAGTGGGTACATTCAGTTTCCAGTAACCGACTTCATCTGTATCTGCCTGAAAGGTTTGCTGGCCTACCTGAACTTCGACCTGTCCCAGCTTTTCACCAGACTTTACTAAGCCAATAAAAATCAGATTGGTTGAACAGGCCAAAATCGCGCCTACAAACATCAGTTTCATGATGTTCATTTTCTGAGCCAGCAAGCCACCTAAAAAACCGCCAAGCAGGGAGAAAATTACCCCATACACTTTCACGGCTTCAGCAATCTGCTCCTTGCTGAAATTCAGATCCTGATAGAACACATTGGAAATCACACCGGCAATAATATCGGAGACCCGATAAAAACCGATCAACAATAACAACACTAAAGCCAGCTTTAAGCCATAGCGATCAAAGAAATCCGCTACGGGATTCACCCAGGTCTCGAATGCCATCTGTTTATTCACAGCACCCATTTTGACCAGAATCGTACCCACACCGAAAGCGACAGCACCTGAACCGATAAAGCGTAAAGCCTCAAAACAGAACAAGGCAAAAGTATCCTGAATCGCCCATTGTTCAGTGATACTCGATACCAAGTCACCGGAATAGACATAACTCAGAACAAAGCTGATAACTGCCACAAAAAACACGCCGACGAGACGAAAATAATCACTGCGCTGATAATCTTTACGTACTCGATCCACTTGAGGCTCACGGATGACCAATGTGGTGATAATCCCAACCAGCATAACCGCCGCCATCGCCAGATAAGTCCATTTCCAGGCATCATAGATATAGTTGCCTTTGGCTGTACCTAAATATGCCGCCAGAAACAGAGCTCCAGCGCCAGCCACAATCATCCCGATCCGGTAACCCGCATTATAGGTGGAAGCCAGTACGGTCTGCATCTGGGTTTCGGCCAGCTCGATACGGTAAGCATCAATGACAATATCCTGCGTTGCCGCTGAGAAGCCTAGCAGAACGGCACCTAGTGCCATCTGCTGTAAATGTGCCTGCCCCAATGCTGGATCTGAAAAAGCCATAATTGAAATCGCAGTTACAATCAGGATCTGGGCAATCAATAGCCAGGCTCTTCGTCTACCCAAAGCTTTAGTCAAAAATGGGACAGGTAATTCATCGATGAGTGGCGCCCAGACGAACTTGAATGAATAGCCAAGGGCAGCCCAGCTGAAAAAGGTCACGGCACTTTTACTGATTCCGGCTTCACCGAGCCATAAAGACAAACTGGAAAAAATCAAAAGAATCGGGACACCGGCTGAAAATCCGAGAAACAGCATGATCAGGGCACGCCGATCCAGAAATGCTGTAAATGCGGATTTCCAACCCGTCGTTTGTGTTGTCATTGCCTTGTTATTTTCCACGAAAACCAATTGCTGCTATTCAATCCTTTAATAACGTATCTTTCAACAAAATTTATATATTTCTCGCATGCCCGATTTTTTATTTTGTGGCAAAACTGACATGTTGGCTTGAATTTTTCAAGTAAATCTGTATACCTTAAACCTTATCCACGTCATATTTCGTTTTGGACTTTCAACAGTGACTCAGAGACTCGATCAAATTTATTCTTCAATTTCAAGTAATACAACTATATCTCAACAAAACATCAGCTCCGACCTACTTATCTCAGCCTTTGAACAAAGCGAAATTACACCAACCCTTGAAAAGACATGCCTGAAACCGGCACAACTGACGCGTATTGCCGATCCGGATAAAATCCCGGCATCGACCAAGCGAATCAAGCCTTTAAATAATTTTCTAGGCCAGGACCGTGCCCGTGCTTCGGTTGAAGCCGGTATTGCCCTGCCATATTCAGGCTATAACATCTTTGCCGTGGGTACAGCTGGACTCGGCAAACGCACTATGGTGAAGCGTTTGTTGCAGCAACATGCCAAAACCATGCAAACGCCAAATGACTGGGTCTACGTCAATAATTTTCAGAATCCTCGTCAGCCTATCGCACTGGAATTTCCAGCCGGTCAGGGGCCCAAGTTTCAGGCGATGCTGCATCAAAGCTGGCAATCCATTCTAAAACAGCTGGAGCGCCGTTTTACTGCGGAAAGCTATCACAACCGGATTGAAATGATTCGCCAGGAAACGGGTGATGAACAGCAACTCGCCTTGATCGAACTAACCCGTGAAGGTGAAGAACTCGATCTGAAACTGATTTCCCGCAATGATGAACATTGTTTTGTGCCAATTCATCTGAAAGATGACAAAGTACAGGAAATGTCTCAGGAAGATCTGAATGCTTTAAGCAATAAAGATCGTGCTGAGATTGCTTCTAACATGCGTTACATGGACAAGAAACTGGAACGCCTGGGACTTCATTTGGGTGACCTGGAAGATGATGCGCGTGACCGTGTTCAAGTATTGAACCGTGATATCGCTAAACAGGTAGTCATGCCACGCGTTGAGCAGATGCTGACTAAATTCAAGCATGTCGAAGGTCTGGAACAATATCTGAAGCAATATGCTGAAGACATTATTAATAATGTCGAAATTGTATTAGAACAGGAAGAAGATGATTTTACCCCTGCCCAGTTTAGCCGCGTACCAGCGCGCTTCCAGGCCAATGTGATTGTCACCCATAAGCCAAATAGCGGTGCACCCGTTATTTTTGAAGATTTCCCGACGCATTACAATCTATTGGGTCATGTGGAACAGTTGACCCAAAATGGTACGATTACTACAGATTTCACACTGATCCGTCCCGGCTCCTTGCATAATGCCAATGGCGGTTTCCTGATGCTTGAAGCTGAACAATTACTGGAACAGCCATATGCATGGCAAGGTCTGAAACGTGCCCTGAAATCTGGGCATCTCAAGCTTTCATCTTTAGAGCATATGCTGACTCTCACCGGTAGCATTTCCATTGAACCAGCTTCTATTCCGCTGAATATCAAAGTGGTGCTGCTGGCAGAGCCAGAAATTTATTATGAAATTCTGGAACTTGAACCAGAACTAGGCAGTATCTTTAAAATCCGTGCCGATTTTACCGACACCCTGCAACGTAATGATGAAAATGAGCAAGCCTATATGCAGCTGATTGCTGACTATGTGCAATCAGATAAATTATTACCTTTTGACCGTTCTGCATTATCTGCCCTGCTGACCGATTCAAGCCGTCAGGCTGAAGATCAGAGTTCCCTGTCACTGCATGCATTGACGCTGGGCGACCTGATTCGTGAAGCGCATCATCATGCATTCGAAGCGGGTGATAAGATGGTGTCAGAAAAGCATATCAATACCGCACTGGATCATCGTAAATATCGCTTAGGCTATTTACGTGAGCTATTCTGGCAAGATCTGACCCGTGGCACTCAACTGATTGAAACTCGCGGTCATCGTCTAGGCCAAATCAATGCGCTGTCTGTGATTCATTATGCAGATGTTGAATTTGGTCTACCTTCACGCTTAACTGCTTCTGTATATCAAGGTGGCGGTGATATTCTGGATATCGAACGCAGCGTAGAACTTGGCGGTTCTTTGCATGCTAAGGGCGTGCTATTGATGGCCTCCTTTCTAAAAGCCCATTTTGGTCGTGAACAGACCCTGCACTTCTCTGCCGCTTTAGCTTTCGAACAAAGCTATGGTCAGGTGGATGGTGACAGCGCGACAGTCGCCGAACTTTCAGCGCTGATTTCTGCGATTAGTCAGTTACCGATTGACCAGTCCTGGGCGATTACCGGTTCTATGAACCAGCTTGGTCAGGTACAACCGATTGGTGGAGTTAATGCGAAAATTGAAGGTTTCTTCGATGCCTGTAAGTTGCAAGGCCTGACAGGTAAGCAGGGTGTGATTATTCCACGACAAAATATGCAGCATCTGATGTTACGTAAAGATGTCATTGCTGCAGTCGAAGATGGTCAATTCCATATTCATGCCATTGATAATATCGCGCAGGCTTTGGAAATCCTGATGGCACGTCCGGTCGGGACTATGGACAAGAAAGGCCGTTATAGCAAAAACTCGATCTTTGCTGCTGTGATGGAACAACTCGAATACTGGCAAGCCATTGAAGATGGTGCCGAGTTTGAGGAAGAACCTAAGAAAAAGAAAAAAAAGAAGAAAAAGAAAAAAGATAAGGCGCCTATAAAGGAAGTTCTGACCGATCCAGATACCTTAGCTGAGGCCTTGGTTGCTGAATCAAAAGAACTAGAAAAATCTGAGGGTCAGCAGGCAGAAGATTAATTCTGCCCCCTGCCTCACTATTCACCCATAAAAAAAGCGCTTCTCTCGGAAGCGCTTTTTCACATCTATCAGTTTAATCCAAGGATTAAGCTTCAGGTGCTGGACTGTATTGCTCTACTAAAGGCTGTAATTCACCTTTTTGGAACATTTCGAGCATGATGTCACTACCACCGATCAATTCACCATTGATCCAAAGTTGTGGGAATGTCGGCCAGTTCGCAATTTGTGGCAGAGTTGCACGAATATCCGGGTTTTCCAGAATATTAACATAAGCAAATGGACGACCAATTTGACTGAGTGCTTCTACCGCACGTGCAGAAAAACCACATTGTGGAAATTGTGGTGTGCCTTTCATATAAAGAAGTACTGCGTGCTTGGCAATTTGGTCACGAATTAACGCTTCGGTATCGCGTGCTTGTTCAGTCATTGATAAATCCTCAACTAATCTGTCTCGCATTATACCCAAAACAGAGAAAAACAGTACGTCTAAAGTAATAAATCCATTTTTATTTACAATTACTCTTTAAATCTGACCAAGTTTTTGCTTATATAAGTTTTTCTTTCCACCTAACAGTAAAGAGTTAGTCATGAACAATATTACCCTCGCTCCGGTACAAACTGATCAACCTTCACATTTGATGCCAGTCTTTGGTCGTCAACCGATCAGCTTTGTCCGAGGACGAGGTGCATATCTTTATACCGAAGATGGTACAGAGTATTTAGATGCCTTAACAGGGATCGCCGTTTGCGGTTTGGGTCATGCTCATCCAGTGATTGCTGAAGCAATTGCGGAACAGGCTGCAACCCTGATTCATACCAGCAACCTGTTTGAAGTGCCTTGGCAAACTGCTGCAGCACAGAAACTGGCTGAAGTCGCTGGCATGGAAGAAGTTTTCTTCTCCAACAGTGGTGCAGAATCGAATGAAGGTGCGATCAAAATTGCGCGTAAATTCGGTCATATGCAAGGCATTGCAACACCAAAAATTATTGTAGCCGACAAGTCTTTCCATGGCCGTACGCTGGCAACCCTGTCTGCAACGGGTAACAAAAAAGTTCAACAAGGCTTTGGCCCATTGGTTGAAGGCTTTATTCGTGTACCTTTTGGCGATATTGAAGCTATCGAAGAAGCAGCAATTAACCATCCGGATATCGTGGCTATTCTGGTTGAACCGATCCAGGGTGAAGGTGGTGTCAATACAGCACCGCAAGGCTTTAGTTACCTGGAAGAAATCCGTCAGATCTGTAATCAGCACAACTGGTTGATGATGCTGGATGAAGTACAAACAGGTAATGGCCGTACCGGTAAATATTTTGCTTATCAGCACACCAATATTGTGCCCGACGTATTGACGACTGCTAAAGGTCTAGGCAATGGCTTCCCGATTGGTGCCGTGATGACTCAAGGTCGTGGTGTCGGTGTTTTAACTGCGGGGAACCACGGTTCGACTTATAGCGGTACTGCACTGGGTTCACGCGTGGTTTATACCATCATCGATATTATGCAAAAAGAAAATATCGTGGCTAATGCCGCTGAAAAAGGTGCATATATTGTTGAGCAGTTACGTAGCCAGCTTGCAGATCATCAAGTGACTGTACGTGGTTTCGGCCTGATGATCGGGATTGAGTTGCCTAAAGACTGTGGTGAGCTGGTGGATATTGCACGCGATGAGTACAAAACCATTATCAACGTGACTGCAGGTAATGTTGTTCGTCTGTTGCCTACCCTGAACATTACTCAGGAACAGGCTGATCAACTGATCGAACGTTTAGTGAAAATGATCAAAGCTTATCTTGCTTAAACCTATCTTGAAAAACAAAAAAGCCGCTTTAAAGCGGCTTTTTTGTTTATAGGGAATTTACGATGCGACTTGTAACAAACGTCCACCAGAGATCTGGCTAAAATATTGTTTCAATGTATCCAGACAGCGCAGGACTTTAGTCGGTTGCTGTTCTCGATTAAACATAACTGCATAAAGGGTGACTGGCGGAAGTTTCCATTCAGGCAAGACTTCAATCAGTGAACCATTTAATAAATCTTTTTTAACATCAAGATATAAAATCTTGGCAACCCCATTGCCTTGCAGGCACATGGCTTTTGCAACCAGGCTGTTATTGGTACTAAAGCGTGAGCTTAGTTCAAAGTCGACCTTTTCTGCGCTATGCACATGTTGAAAACTGAAATTCTGATGATTTTTAATATGCGTTAAAGGCAAAACATCATGGTGTTTCAGGTCTTCAGGACGCGAGATAATTGCGGTCTGGTTAATATAGCTTGGCGCAGCAACAAGAATCTGTTCAATCTGCATTAATGGCACAACCTGAAGGTTGTGGTCATCATCGTTCTGGTCAAATCGCAGGGCAATATCAATACGCCCTTCCAACAAATCAACCTCATGATTGTTTGTTTCCAGGTGGACTATCAGGCCACGGTGTGCGGACATCCAGTGAGAAAGTGCAGGAATCACATGATTCGCACACACTTCCGGTAAGGATACAATACGAAGTTCACCAACAAGATCGTCACGTAACTCGTTAATGCGAACCTTTCCACGCTCAGCAGCAGATAACATTTCCTGGCAGCTGTGAAAAAAAGCTTGTCCCGCTTCGGTCAGACTTAATTTTCTCGTAGAACGATTTAGAAGTACAACTTCCATATCCTGTTCTAAAGAGCGAATTTGTTGACTCACGGCGCTGGTTGTAATCCCTAGCTCACGTGCAGCACCGCTAAACGAGTTCTTTTCCACAACACAAGCAAAGACACCCATTGCTCGAAGTTGATCTAACATAAATTCCCCTCTAAACTTATGAGATGCTTCATCTTTTGATAAAAGCAACTCATTGTATTATACGGTGAAATTTACGTTTTGCATTATTTATTTAATTATTTGGTAAAACTGCTGTTGGATTAATCGGTTTTCCGTCTAAGCGAACCTGAAACTCAAGCATAGTGCGGGTTGTACCAGTCGCCCCCATCTCGGCAATTTTTTGACCAGCCGTTACATTTTGGCCACTTTTCACGCTTAATTTACTGTTATGCGCATAAGCCGTGATATAGCCATTAATATGTTTAACTAGTACCAGATTACCGTATTCCTTCAGACCATCTGCTGCATATACCACCTGCCCATCTGCTGCAGCAAAGACCGGATCTCCGACATTACCGCCATAACGGGTACCTTTGATATTTGCAGCCAGATCATAGTTTTGTAATACCGGACCATTTGATGGCTTGACCCAACGTAATCCCGCTGCTGTCGATACTGGGGTAATCGGTGCAGAAGTAGTGGTGGCAGGTTTTGGCGTAGTCTTAACAGTTGTTGGAGCGGGAGTGGTTGGCGCTGGAATCGCAATCGTTTGACGCTGAATCGGCGCAGCTTGGGTAACAGGTTGAGTCGCTGTAGTACGGCGAGCAGTAGTGTTATTTTTCAGGCGAATCGACTGACCCACATAAATACGATACGGTGGAGCAATATCATTCATCTCTGCCACACTGATATAGCTCAGACCATAACGTGCAGCAATGCCACTCAAAGTATCCCCAGAGCGTACCGTATAGAAGTCAGGCGCTGCGGCATAGCGGGTCATATTATTGACCTGAGGTTTAGTGGCACAACCAGTAATAATCAATGTGGAAACAACCACAGTGGACAAAACCAGAGTTTTGATGAAGCTGGATGGTGAAGCATGAATGAAGTATTTCGGTGACACCAAGGACATTATCTTCCTCTCTAACATCTATACGGTTGCAAAAACCCAGTAAGATTAGCAAAGTTTTACTACAATATACTTGTAAGCTTTCATTTTTCACAAACTTATAACATTCATTAGATTTTATTTAGAATCTGGGCTTGCAAAGTGTGAAGTGTGTCATAGTTTGTAGCATCCATCTGAATTGGCGTCACGCTTACATAGCCATTGGCAATTGCAAAAAAGTCTGACTCGATTTCAGTTCCTTTATGTTTTGGCATTGCGACTGCTTCACCCGATAGCCCAATCCAGTAAACCTGGCGACCACGTGGATCTACATGACTGGTAATCGGCTTGGACTGGCTACGGCGTCCCTGAAAGGTCACTTTAGCTCCTTTCAGCTCAGCCACATCAGGAATATTCACATTAAAAATATGACGCTCAGGCAAAGTTGGCAAACCTGCCGCAATAAAATCATGCACCCATTGCGCTGCGATGCGATACTCTTCTGGTGAGGTATAAGATCGAACGTTTTGCCCACATAGAGAAACTGCTAATGCAGGTTGTTTGGCCAGCCGACCTTCAAATGCGGCACCCACCGTCCCTGAGTACAGCACATCATCTCCCAGATTGGCGCCACTGTTAATGCCGCTGACCACCAGATCGAATTCAACATCAAATAAGCCATTCATGGCCAGATAGACACAGTCAGCCGGCGTACCATTCACTGCCCATACATCGGGAGAAATCTGGATCGGTCTTAATGGTCGGTCTAAAGTCAGTGCACTGGAAAATCCGCTACGTTCACTTTCTGGAGCTACAACCACAACGCGTCCTAAAGGTCTCAAGGCCTGCGCCAGTGCCTGTATACCCGGTGCAAAAACGCCATCATCATTGGAAATTAATATATTCACTGCAAAATCTCGTTGAGCAAAAAAATGACTCGCTAGGACATTTCATTGTATTAGTTCAGGAATTATATATATTTGTAGCACGATATCCATTAATACATATGGCTTAAGATGATGAAAAAATTCTCTCTTTGGGGTGCTTTGGCTTTAAGTTTGGCAACTTTTGTTTCTCCTGCAGTTATTGCCAATGATTTGACAGCTGAAGAAAATGACATGATCGTGAAAGAAGATGTTGCGTCTGCACAGGTAATGATTGAAGTATGCCCAGGCATTATTGGTCAGAATGCAAAATTCGATACAACGATTCAGCAGCTGATTCAATCTTATCTAAAAGAATACTCAGACAAATCGATGACCTATCAAAAACTTCAGGCAGACAGTGAATATAAGACTGTGCTTGAAGAAGCGCGTCAAGGTGCAAAACAGACTGCAAAAGACGAACAAAAAACAGCGTGTGAAGACGTTTTAGCCTATCAGGAATAAAGTCTTTCTCACTGAAATGAGACGATGCCAGCATCGTCTTTTTTCTCTTACACATTTCTTCATAATTCTACAGCTTCACTACATTTCCCCTCTTTTCAATTTTGAAAATATCTTTAAGCTAACAAATTATTGTTCTACATGTAATTTTTGAGTTTTTTGATGAAACATACATTAATTAAAAGTTTAAGTTTATCTGTTGTTGCTGGTATGACACTTTGGGGAAGCTCGGTTTATGCAGCAAATGAAAATATTGAAGTCACCCCGAGCCAGGAAATCACCAAGCAAGAATTGGCTGCAATTTATGTCCTTTCTGAAATTTGCCCAAGCATGGTCAAAGACAAAGCAAAATTCAATCAGGGTTATAATCAGTTGGTGACTGAATATCTACCGGGCCAAAAAAATCCGGTAGAACGCCTGAACCAGATGGTAAAACAGTCAGATTTCCGTAACATTCTGGCTGAAGCACAGAGCGATGCCAAAAAGGCTGGCAAGAAAAAGAATCAGGCCATTTGCAATGAGTTGGTGAGCTACAGTAAATAATCCACTTTTTGAGTGATTGCTTACAATACTTTTGAAATAACCCCGGGTTTCCCATAGAAGTCAGCCTAGCTTTGTCCTAAAATGCTAGGCTCTTCGTGCTTACATCAAGATATTGGAACCCACTAGAAATGACCCAAAAAACTGCCCTTGCTGCATTATTATTAATTCCTAGTTTTAGCTTTGCAGCAACTGTCTTATCTGCACCACCAGAATTGAATAATAAATCTTATGTGCTAATGGACTACGAGACAGGGCAAATTCTCGCATCAAAAAATGAAAATGAAAAATTAGCCCCTGCTTCAATGACCAAGATGATGACCAGTTACATCATCGAGCAGAAGTTATTAAGTGGTGAGCTGACTGAAGATGAACAGGTTCGCATGAATGAATCTGCATGGTGCCGTGGTAGCAGTGCAGAATCATGTATGTATGTGCCTTTAAACGGTACGGCGACTGCACTAGAAATGTTGCGCGGGATTATTATCCAGTCTGGTAATGATGCGTCTAAAGCGATGGCTGAACATATTGCAGGGAACGAGGGTACCTTTGCACATATGATGAACCAGGAAGCGAAACGGATCGGCATGACCAATACCAGCTTCATCAACTCGACTGGTATGCCAGCTGAAGGCCATTATTCGACTGCGAAAGATATGGCAACTTTGGCTCAGCACATCATCAAAGACAGTTCAAAATACTATCCAATCTACTCTGAAAAAGAGTTTACTTTTAACGGGATTAAGCAAGGCAACCGTAATGCCCTGCTCTATACTGATCCAAGTGTAGATGGTTTGAAAACTGGTCACACCGATGAAGCCGGTTACTGCTTAACGACTTCTTCTAAACGTGGTCCGACTCGTCTGATTTCAGTAATTTTTGGTGCACCAACCATGAATGAACGTGCGTCGCAAACACGTGAACTTCTGGCTTGGGGTTATGCGAACTTTGAAACCAAAAATGTTCAGCCTGCTAAACAGGTTCTAGCCAAATCTAAAGTCTGGTTTGGTAAGGAAAATGAAGTTCAGATCGGTCTTGCAGAAAACTTTAACGTGACTATGCCTAAAGGTCAGGCCAATGCCATCAAGACTCAATTGGTCGTTCAGCCTAAACTGACTGCGCCTTTACAACCAGGTCAAGTCGTAGGTAAATATGTGGCGACTTTAAACGGTAAAGTAATTGCTGAGAAACCACTTGTTGCACTGAAAGCAGTTGAAGAAGCTGGTTTCTTTGCCCGTATGCTGGATCATATCAAACAATTCTTTAGCAACCTGTTCTAATATTTATTATCAATATTAGCTCCGACTAAAGCCAAAGCACACATTCATCGAATGTGTGCTTTTTTATTTTATAATGCTTATAAACTTTCAGGATGATACTGACATGAGCCAAAACATTCGCCCTTATCTGGATACTCGCCCGCAAGTCGCTGACTCCTGTTATATCGATCCGATGGCGGTGATCGTAGGTGATGTTGTTTTAGGCGAAAATGTATCTGTGTGGCCTTTTGCTGTCATTCGTGGTGATGTGAATCATATTCGTATTGGCAAGAACTCGAATGTACAGGATCATTCCATGTTGCATGTGAGTCATAAAAAAGCGGATAAACCTGAAGGTTCACCACTGATCATTGGTGAAGATGTCACGATTGGTCATCATGTAAAATTACATGGCTGTACCATCGGTAATCGTGTTTTAGTGGGTATCGGTACAATTATTCTCGATGATGTAATTGTTGAAGATGATGTGATGATTGGAGCAGGTTCACTGGTACCACCGAATAAGGTATTAGAAAGTGGGTACTTGTATGTAGGCAGTCCAGTCAAAAAAGTGCGTCCACTGACTGAAAAGGAAATAGCTTTCTTGCCTTATTCAGCACAAAACTATGTGAAAGTCTCAGGCCATTACAAATAAATCGACAAACTAAGGCTACTTTACGTAGCCTTATCTTAATTAAGGAATAACCACATAATCATTCTTAAAACTATTGGCTTCAAAGTCTCCCTCTACCAGATACACAAATTTCTGGTCAATCTTGTTCAGCTCTAAGCAATCATCCACATCAATCACGGCATCGGTATGAGGTTTAAACCAGGTCTTTTCAATGGCCAGCTTGCCTTGTGCTTTAGCTTCAGTCTTATTTTTAGCAGCAACTACCAGATATTTATGGATTTCACCAAACTGATCTGGCACATAAGCACCCAGATTGATCAGGAATAATTTTAAATCCTGTTTTACAGGTGTGTCCGTCACCTGAACCTGATAATTCAGATCCTGATAGCTAACACCATTGATCATCATCCAGCCATCGACATGCAGACCTTTTTGCACACCAAACCATTGCTGCTTCAAATATGGGAAAGCTGTCTTAATATCTGAACTAATGACCGGAATTACATCATGTACTTCTACATTGGCTTTTTCATGCTTGCCACCCAATAAAGCAATATAGAGCTTGAGTTCAGACATAAAAAAATCCTTTAAAAGTAAAATAGAGAAAACTTTATCCGCATAGTGTAAATGAAACTTACTCGTTCAACTTCAAGTCAATCATCTCATATTTTAAAATCCTGAAATTTACTTAAATCAGCCTCAATACAAGGGATGAAAAAATCCTAATTTGATCTATTTTTAAGCAAGCTTATTTGTATTAAAATAAGGTCCAAATTCCCCTTCTCTTATAAGTGAGTCACGCCAATGAAGTAAGTCTATTTTTCTCATCAACGATTATTTTTAGATTGATGTGCAAAATAGATCGTCTGGCTTGATCTTTTCTAGAAAAAATCTCTTGTTTATTTTGTGCATCCTGTATTTATGAGGTTATTTATGACTCAACAGGCATGTGTAATATCCAGTCTGACTTTAGAATTCCCGTCCAAAGTCATATTTCAGAATTTAAATTTTACCCTTCCTAAAGCTCAGGTCAGCGCTTTAATTGGCCGTAATGGACAAGGTAAGTCTTTGCTCATGCAGCTTTTGTATCAGGCTCAGCATTCTTCTCCACATTGCTCAGGTCAAGTTTCCTGGCAAATGCATCATGCCTATCTACCACAATTGCATCGGTTAAAGGCAGCCACAATTGCTGAAGCACTCGAAGTAAGTCAATTACATCGTGCTTTTAAAAATGTTGAACATGGTACAGCCAGTTTCGAGGATTATGAGCTACTTGAGGATAGTTGGCATTTACCGCATGAATGGCAGCAACTGTTGAGCTCAGCACAATTACCCACCGATCTGGACTTTCCTGTGCAATATTTGAGTGAGGGCCAAAAGACCAAACTTGCTTTATGTAGCTTGTTCTTAAAGCCTGAATATTATTTATTGCTGGATGAGCCAAGCAACCATCTGGATCGTGAAGCACGGACATGGTTAATAGAGTATTTAAAGTTACATCCTGCTGGTGCGTTGATCATTAGTCATGACCGGACTTTACTAGATCAGGTTGATCATATTTATTATTTAAATGAGCATGGATTACAGCACTTTACTGGAAACTATGCGGAGTTTTTTGAACAGTATCAGAAAAATGTCACTTCACTCGAACAGTCAATTCAGCAGAGTCAGCGTGATATTAAACAGATGAAGCACAAGCAGCATGACGTTTTAATGAAAGCACAAAAGCGGGAACGTGCCGGAAACAAATTACGTGATTCGAATTCCCAAGCCAAAGTGCTTTTAGACTTTAAAAAAGAACAGGCTGGTCAAAGTATAGGTAAAGTTCAGGCACAGCACCAACGGCAAATTTTGAATGAACAATCTGAGTTAAAATTTCAAAAGCAGCAACTCGAAAAGATAAAACCTCAGCTATTTCAATTTCCAGACCTTAAACCACAGTCTGGTGAAATTCTGCGGGTTAAAGAGTTAAAGCTTCCTTGTGGTACTCCACAGCCTGTGAATCTTGCTTTAAGTGCAGCTGAAAAGATCCATATTATAGGCCGAAACGGAATTGGTAAATCCACTTTGCTGAAACTGATCGCCCAACAAAAGCAGCAACCTTTGGATCAAATCTTTCTGGCACGAAACTGTTTTTATCTGGATCAAAATTTTAGTTTTCTCAATGAGACATTAAGTACAATTGAAAATTTAAGGCAGATGAATCCCGATATTCCGGAAGTGGAATGGCGTAATTTATTAGGCCAACTCAGAATTCGTGGTGATAAAGGTACTTATCCTTTGTCTCAGTTAAGTGGTGGTGAAAAGCTGAAAGTGGCGTTATTAGGTCTTAGCCAGGTCTCCCCTCAACCCGAACTTTTATTATTGGATGAGCCAGAAAATCATCTGGATATTGAGTCTAAAGCTTTGCTGGCAAGTGCAATTCGGTCTTATAAAGGCGCTGTAATTTTAGTTTCACACGATGAACAGTTTGTGCGTGATTGCGAGATCACTGAAGTATTCAATATGAATGAATAATTTTCATTAAACTTATATATGTAAAAGCCACCTCAATGGGTGGCTGATCAATCACGGGAAATAAGCTTATTGTTTTGTAGTCACACCCTGAGAATATAAATTTAATAAGTATTTTGACAGTATGGTATTCCCTACAAATAGAGAGCCTGATTCACTTAAGTGACCATAATCCACCTGAAGCAGATCTTCTCCTTGAGCTGCACGAATCCGACATTTGTATTGCTGCTGAACATCATCTTTTTTACATAAATGATCAATGAGGGATATATAAGTAACCCCCTGAGGATATTGTAATTTTTTCATTTTCTCGTCTACCTGAACTGCTCTTAAATCCAGTCCGGCATCAAATATAAAATCTTCAGTACTATTCCAGTTTTTCGGTTTCACCATCACTTTCGGAAGTGAAGGTTTCCATTGCGAAATTGGCCCCACAATGACGATATTGGATACGCCAAGCTGAAGTAAACTTTTCCCGATATTTTCCCAATTGGTTTCGTCGTGCTTCAAGGCTTGGGTGATGACCACAATTTTGGGCTTCAGTTCTGCGATGCTCTTTAGTGCCAGTTTATTGGAATAATCACAGGCTTCTTTATAAGCCCCTTTATGATAGTTAATCTCGGTCAGCGATGCCCTGCAAATGGAAGAGGTTTTCTGATAAAAAGGGATATCATTGGATTTCAGTAATGTCCTCAGCCCTAAAGAAAGTGCTTCAGCATGAGAATCTCCCCATAAGAACACCCCGCCTTCCTTTTGTTTCGTGATACAGACCGGATCAGGATCATAACTATTATGCTCAGTCAGGCTCACGTAAGTATCACATTTCAGCCAGTACGCATCCCTTAAATTTTTGAATTTTTCATTATAATAATCTAAGAATTTTGCCTGTTCTGAGGCTGCGCCTTGGCGCAGATCTGTATTAAAACCATTAAATATATTTAAAGTAATTCCTAAGCTCATGAGCACTAGAGAAAAATAAAGTGGTTTTATACGATAAACATCTTTCCACTGGTGATATGAAGGTAATTTAATCTGCTCAATATACTTGTAGCTCAGAAAACCCAGAATTATAGAAAGGGCTATTCCGGCATATACATAATACTCAGGCAATGAGTAGATATAGATCAGCACCACCAAAGGCCAGTGCCAGAGGTAAATAGAATAAGACCAGGCTCCTAGTTTTTGAAATACAATATTATTGGTAATAACGCTGTCATTTTGATGTGCCTGAATCATCAGGAAGGTACCGATAACAGGAAAAACTGCCAGATAGCCAGGCCACAAATCTTCTGCTGAAATGAAGAAGTAAGACCCCAGTATAAGTGCCAATCCCGTTCTTTCCAGCAACCTTTTCTTATTTTCCTGCAAGTTCAAAGGGTAAAGATAAGCAATTCCCCCGATCATCATTTCCCAGGCTCTGGTAGGTAACAGGAAATAAGCCGGATTTGGCCATTTGTAGGTAGCGATCACAGATAGAATGAATCCTAAAATTGTTCCTGCCAGCAGCACAAATTTCATGGTCTGGATGGACATGAACTTGCGCATGGCAATGAGAACGAGCGGATAAATCATATAGAATTGCCATTCGACGGAAAGTGACCAGGTATGTAATAACCACTTTTCGTGAGTGCCTGCCTCAAAATAACCGGATTCCTTCCAGTAACTGATATTGGATAAAAAAGTCATGCTACTCGCTGCATGCTTACCCAATAACTTGTAATCAAAAGGTGTCAGATAAAACCAGCCAAAAATCATTAATACCAGACACAGCGCGGCCAAAGCCGGAATAATCCGATTCGCACGAGCCACATAAAATTTCAGAATAGAAAATTTTTCATGTTCTAAATCTTTAAATATGATTCCAGTCATTAAAAAGCCTGAAATCACAAAGAAGACATCTACCCCAACAAAACCGCCAGGCAGCCAGGCCGCATTAAAATGAAATAGCATGACTGCAATCACTGCAATTGCTCTGAGGCCATTGATGTCTGTTCTGAATTTCATTGGAGTCCTGTCCTATAAAGCGTGTTATTTATTTTAATTGTTATGAAATACTGCTAGTTTTTATTAAATTATATTTTAAATCAAATTCTTATATTAAAGCGTAGAATACAGATATTACTGTTTTAGTATTTTATGCACCCATTATATTCTACGCTTTCTTTTTCGCCAAATGCCTTTATTGTTAATCATCTAAATTAAAATCCCGAGTATCGACATAGCCACCGCCGCCTAAATTTTGTAGAATACAGTTTTTATTCCATGGTGCTCCTCTATGACCGCTTGGACTGCTCACGTCACTGTCGCAACTGTCGTCGAAAATAATGGAAAATTCCTCTTCGTTGAAGAACATACTGAAGGTGTCACTCATACCGTATTTAATCAGCCAGCAGGCCATGTTGAAGCAGGTGAAACCATTGTCGAAGCAGCCATTCGTGAAACCATGGAAGAAACCGGCTATCAGGTTAATGTCACTGATCTGATCGGCATCTATACCTATACCCCACCGATGTTCCCGGATCGTACCTATTTCCGTTTCTGCCTGAGAGCAGAAGCCATCAGCCATGATGAAAATGCTGAACTGGATACCGGTATTGTCGGTGCAGTCTGGATGACGCTGGATGAACTGGTTGAAACCGCACGTGCCCGTAGCCCATTGGTGATTAAAGCCGTGCAGGATGCCCAAGCTGGCAAACGCTATCCTTTATCGCTCATTTACGAGCACCAAAATTCTCCCTTAATTTCAAATTTGGATGCTTAATCCTATGCAACAACGTGTCATCGTCGGTATGTCTGGTGGTGTAGACTCATCTGTGTCTGCAGCTCTCCTCCTTCAACAGGGTTATCAGGTTGAAGGTCTTTTCATGAAAAACTGGGAAGAAGATGACGGCACAGAATACTGTACGGCAATGGAAGATCTTGCCGATGCACAAGCCGTTTGCGACAAGATCGGGATCAAACTGCATACTGCTAACTTCGCAATGGAATACTGGGATCGCGTGTTCGAGCATTTCCTGGCGGAATATGCTGCTGGCCGCACCCCAAACCCGGATATTTTGTGTAATAAGGAAATCAAATTCCGCGCCTTCCTGGATCATGCGATCAATCTCGGCGCTGACTTTATTGCCACCGGTCACTACTGTCGTCGCGGCGAAACCATGACCAATTCACGCGGTGAGCAATATGCCCAATTACTGCGTGGTTATGACAATAATAAAGACCAGACTTACTTCCTGCATGCAGTTCATGGTCGTGAAATTAATAAGACCCTGTTCCCTGTTGGTGAAATTGAAAAACCGCAAGTCCGTAAAATTGCAGAAGAATTAGGTCTAGCTACAGCCAAGAAAAAAGATTCTACGGGTATCTGTTTTATCGGTGAACGTCGCTTCAATGACTTCCTGAAGCAATATTTGCCGGCTCAACCTGGAAAAATCGTGCTGGAAGATGGCAAAGAGGTTGGTGATCATCACGGCTTAATGTACTATACGCTCGGTCAACGCGGCGGGATCGGTATTGGTGGTATGAAAGGTGCTGAAGAAGGTGCCTGGTTTGTACTGCATAAAGATATTGAAGGTAACCGTCTGGTGGTGGGTCAAGGTCATGAACATCCACTGATGCAAAGTACCATATTGTGGTCTGAAGCGATTGACTGGGTAGCCGGTGAACAGGATATTCCTGAATCAGGTTTCCGCTGTACGGCAAAAACCCGCTACCGTCAGCCTGACCAAGCGTGTACTATTTTCAAGGATCCAGAAACACCAAACGGTGTTCGTGTTGAATTTGATGAGTCGCAACGTGCTGTGACCCCAGGTCAAAGCGTTGTATTCTACTCAGGTGAAGTTTGTTTAGGTGGTGGCGTGATTCATCATACCAATGCGCCTAAACCTGATTTTATTAAAGGATGATTTCGGCATGACGGAGTTACCGTTTCAACAAGCCACAACGTTGAATGTTCGTCAAAATCGTGCGTTGGCGCTGGCGGGGGTTTTTCAGGCCACCCAGCTGACGCATATGACTGCATTGACGGGACAGCAAAGCATTGGTGAAAGCGGTAATTTCTATTTTGAACAGTTGATTAAAGCCAGTTTAAATATCCGTCCAAGTGGCAAGTTAAATGCCCAGACCTTAGACTTCTTTAATCAGCTGGCCGATATTTCCCTCGGTTTAAAAACCCTGGAGAGCAGCATTACCCAACCTTTTAATACTTCCCCAAAATCCCGACTTCCAAAACTTTCATCGACCAAGCTTCCAATGTCTTATGCCATGGCACTTCTTCAGTTAGAAAAGAAGGTCTATAGTAATCCCAAGTTTGTTGAAATCATCGAACAATCCCAGCAAAAAATCCTCAGACAGCTCTCCTTCTTCGATAACAATTACATGCACCCCAGCATCATTGCCAATCTCGCTCAAACCTATGTCGATACCGCCGGCCAGATCAATCCGCGGATCATGGTGCGTGGCAATGCTGAAGCCTTTAAAGATTCCGGTCATACTAACCGCATCCGTGCTTCACTCTTTACTGGACTGCAGATGGCGCACTTATGGCGTCAGCTTGGCGGCAGTTCATGGGGCATGATTTTTGGCAAGCGCAAGCTGCTACAGGATATCCAAAATCTCGCGCGCTTACAGTTTCAGGTGATCTAAACCATGTTGTTGTACGCGCACCGTTTTTCGTTTAATTCCAAAATCTAGGGAATCGATATGAACGCTTTAACTGCACTTTCTCCATTAGATGGACGCTACGCTAGCAAATGTGATGCGCTGCGCCCTTTTCTTTCTGAGTTTGGTCTGATCCATGCTCGTGTGACTGTTGAAGTGCGTTGGTTACAAGCGCTTGCCAACCGTCCTGAAATCACTGAAGTGCCAGCTTTCTCATCTGAAACCAATGCTGCACTTGATGCCATCGTTGCCAACTTCTCTGAAGAAGATGCCAACCGCATTAAAGAGATCGAACGTACTACAAACCACGACGTGAAAGCGGTTGAGTATTTCCTGAAAGAAAAAATTGCAGGGATTGAAGAGCTAAAAAATGCGGGTGAATTCATTCACTTTGCATGTACCTCTGAAGACATCAATAACCTGTCTCATGCGTTAATGCTGAAAAATGGCCGTGATGTTTTAATCGCATCTATGCAACAAATTATCGATTCAATCGTGGCTTTGGCTGAGACTCACGCTGAACAGCCGATGCTGTCTCGTACCCACGGTCAAACTGCCAGCCCAACCACTTTGGGTAAAGAAATGGCGAACGTGGCTTACCGTCTGGCTCGTCAAATCAAACAGTTCAAAAATGTTGAACTGCTAGGTAAAATCAACGGTGCTGTAGGTAACTACAATGCGCACTACTCTGCTTATCCAGAAATCAACTGGCCTGCTCATTCTCAAGCTTTCGTGGAATCTTTAGGTCTGACTTTCAACCCATATACGACTCAGATCGAACCACATGACTACATGGCGGAACTGTTTGATGCGCTTCGTCGTTTCAACACGATTCTGATCGACTTTAACCGTGACGTTTGGGGCTATATCTCTCTTGGCTTCTTCAAACAAAAACTGAAAGAAGGCGAAGTGGGTTCTTCAACCATGCCGCATAAAGTGAATCCAATCGACTTCGAAAACTCTGAAGGTAACTTGGGTATTGCCAATGCTGTATTGGCTCACTTGGGTGAAAAACTGCCTGTATCTCGCTGGCAGCGTGACCTGACTGACTCTACTGTTCTGCGTAACATGGGCGTTGGTTTTGCACAAAGCTTAATCGCGTTTGAAGCATGCTTAAAAGGTATCGGTAAACTTGAACTGAATGCTGCTCGTATTCTTGAAGATCTTGACCACGCGCAAGAAGTTCTGGCTGAACCTATTCAAACGGTAATGCGTCGTTACAACGTTGAAAAGCCATACGAAAAACTTAAAGCCCTTACTCGTGGTCAAGCCATGACTCGTGACATGATGGTGAGCTTCGTGAATGGTAATGAGCTGGAAGCTGTTCCTGCTGCAGACCGTGCGCGTCTGGCTGAAATGACACCTGCAACTTATACAGGTAATGCTGCTGACCAAGCAAAACAAATTAAAGACTTAATTTCTAAAATCTAATTTAGACAATTAAGACCAAAAGCGAGGCTCCGGCTTCGCTTTTTTATTTATAATTATTTTCAACTTTAAAACAAAATGATAGATAACAAGATGATGGATCATCGATTAAGCGGCAAACATTTTATCAGCCTGGGAATTTTGGTAGCTGCGATCATTGTTGCCAGCATTCAACCTTTAGAAATGCAATCCTATTTACTGCATCAGACCGGTACTATATTTATGATCGGTATGCTGACTTTCTGCCTGTATAAAATCGGACTGAGTTTCCTTAGTTTTAATCTGTATATTCTGTTTTTATTCATTCATATCGTTGCAGCACATTATCTGTATTCTTATGTACCTTATAATGACTGGATTCAGACACTGTTTGGCTTTGACCTAAATACTCTCATGGGCTGGTCTCGCAACATGTTTGACCGTTTTGTACATCTGGTTTTTGGCCTGTTGCTCTATCCTGTTTTTTATCAACTGTTTCAGGTCTGGTTACCCCAGCAAAAGCCATTCACTATTTTTCTTTTAGTCATTCAATTCGTGATGGCGACTAGTCTGATTTATGAATGGATTGAATGGCTGATCGCCATTGGCTTATCACCCGAACAGGCTGAAAGCTATAATGGCCAGCAAGGTGATATGTGGGACGCGCATAAAGACATGTTACTCGCAACAGTCGGTGCGATGTTTACGGGTGGATTCATGTTGTTTGTATCACATCAAAAAAGCTCATCCAAGTGAGCTTTAATTCTGGAAAACAAGTGAATTAATTTTTCAGATGATGAACCGGAAGATATTTATCGCATGACATTATGCAGGCGGATAATAGCGCACAAAATCATCTTTCATTTTTTGCAATTCATTACCCGTCAATATTTCGCTGTAATAAATAAAATAGGTGGCATCAGGATATTGAATCTCATGTCTGTACATGATTCCACGTAGAGAAACAGGCAACTCTTTAGGAAAATCATCCGCTAAATTCAGTTCTTCAAATTCATAGTTAAAGTAACAATTTTGGATTGCTAAAAATGCTTTAGCCACGGCCATCTTTCTGCTCTTAATGGAAATATGCTGCATTTTAGCTGATGAGCAGTAACCATGGCTGATATTTATGAAGGTTCAATCCACTTAACCAGCTTAGATTCTGCCAAATGCCGATATTTGAACTTATCTAAATATTCAAAGCAGACTTTATGACCTTCAGGAATTTTCTTTAGATGCTTATCAAAAAATAGATGACGATTATATTGAGTACCATCAAAGCGGATGCTGACACGCTCAAAGTAACCACTCCGACGAGCATTGAATTGGTAAAATTGAATCACGCCACAGTCCTCTGATGGAATCACAGGTGGAGCATCTGGCTTTAAAAATGCGTAGAGTAAAAAGATTGAAGTGCCGGGAAGAAAGCTGAGCCAAAATAACATCTTCTTTGATTCATCAGTGGTTAATTTCGCTTCAGATTGACATACTCCCACCACTT
>NZ_JAALGV010000012.1:0-816 GCF_011174875.1 Acinetobacter sp. GFQ9D191M | reverse complement strand
TTTGATGAACGTGTCGATCACAGAAGTTATGAAGACCAGGAAAGTGACCTAGAAGCAACTCAGCACGAAGGTCCTCAAGCGACATACCTCCGGAGACGAGGAATATTTACAGAAATTAGTCTGAAAAATGATGAAATTAAGCTACGTAATTTAAAAATCAAAAAGGTCATCGCACTGGATGAAAACATCAAAGTATCTGAGGATCTTGTTCAAAAAGTACGAAGTGAGCTTCAGTTTCAATACTCTCAAGCTGAGTATTTAGAAAAAACTTCTCAGAAACTTTCTGAATTCCAAAATGAAGAATTATCAAAATTAACAACAAAATTAAACACGATGAGTTCTGCAATATCAGAACTACGCAAAAAAGAGCCTTTATTTTTTAAAACAAAATGGATCAATCAAATAAATGACCTGATCGACCAACACAACACCCAACTAGACATCCAAAAGCATATTTCTGGTCTTAGTGAAATAGAAAAAAAAGAGAGATATTCTGATCATTTAAATAAATGGACAGAAGAAAATCAGCTGCTCCAGCCTAAAAAGTCTTTTGCAAAATTTGACGAACCGAACATCACTGTTAAACAACGAAAACTTAATGATCAAATTTCAAATATAGATCATCAAATTTCTGAAATATCACGCAGAGAAACTGAGTATCAAGAGTATGTACGCGATCAAAGACTGGAGATCATAAATAGTTATATATTTGAAGAAGATAACTATGGAAATAAATACTTTAGTCCTCAAAATGGTGAAAAACAAAAGCGACTATATGCAGAAGAAATGGAAGATCTAAAAATCCAAGAATTGCAT
>NZ_JAALGV010000119.1:0-1949 GCF_011174875.1 Acinetobacter sp. GFQ9D191M | reverse complement strand
GTGGAGACTAGGAGAGTCGAACTCCTGACCTCCTGCGTGCAAAGCAGGCGCTCTACCAACTAAGCTAAGTCCCCAGCTTATCAATAAGTCAATGTTCTGATTTTCTGTTTTCTGGCAGATGGTGGGTCTGACAAGACTTGAACTTGTGACCCCACGCTTATCAAGCGTGTGCTCTAACCAACTGAGCTACAGACCCTCAGATACATCGTCATGAAGAACAACTTGTTGTGGATTCTTACCAATCGTCAATCTTTCGTTAAGGAGGTGATCCAGCCGCAGGTTCCCCTACGGCTACCTTGTTACGACTTCACCCCAGTCATCGGCCACACCGTGGTAAGCGTCCTCCCTAAGGTTAGACTACCTACTTCTGGTGCAACAAACTCCCATGGTGTGACGGGCGGTGTGTACAAGGCCCGGGAACGTATTCACCGCGGCATTCTGATCCGCGATTACTAGCGATTCCGACTTCACGCAGTCGAGTTGCAGACTGCGATCCGGACTACGATCGGCTTTTTGAGATTAGCATCTGCTCGCGCAGTAGCAACCCTTTGTACCGACCATTGTAGCACGTGTGTAGCCCTGGCCGTAAGGGCCATGATGACTTGACGTCGTCCCCGCCTTCCTCCAGTTTGTCACTGGCAGTATCCTTAAAGTTCCCACCCGAAGTGCTGGCAAATAAGGAAAAGGGTTGCGCTCGTTGCGGGACTTAACCCAACATCTCACGACACGAGCTGACGACAGCCATGCAGCACCTGTATCAGAGTTCCCGAAGGCACCAATCCATCTCTGGAAAGTTCTCTGTATGTCAAGGCCAGGTAAGGTTCTTCGCGTTGCATCGAATTAAACCACATGCTCCACCGCTTGTGCGGGCCCCCGTCAATTCATTTGAGTTTTAGTCTTGCGACCGTACTCCCCAGGCGGTCTACTTATCGCGTTAGCTGCGCCACTAAAGCCTCAAGGGCCCCAACGGCTAGTAGACATCGTTTACGGCATGGACTACCAGGGTATCTAATCCTGTTTGCTCCCCATGCTTTCGCACCTCAGTGTCAGTATTAGGCCAGATGGCTGCCTTCGCCATCGGTATTCCTCCAGATCTCTACGCATTTCACCGCTACACCTGGAATTCTACCATCCTCTCCCATACTCTAGCTAACCAGTATCGAATGCAATTCCCAAGTTAAGCTCGGGGATTTCACATTTGACTTAATTAGCCACCTACGCGCGCTTTACGCCCAGTAAATCCGATTAACGCTTGCACCCTCTGTATTACCGCGGCTGCTGGCACAGAGTTAGCCGGTGCTTATTCTGCGAGTAACGTCCACTTATCCCAGGTATTAACCAGGTAAGCCTCCTCCTCGCTTAAAGTGCTTTACAACCAAAAGGCCTTCTTCACACACGCGGCATGGCTGGATCAGGGTTCCCCCCATTGTCCAATATTCCCCACTGCTGCCTCCCGTAGGAGTCTGGGCCGTGTCTCAGTCCCAGTGTGGCGGATCATCCTCTCAGACCCGCTACAGATCGTCGCCTTGGTAGGCCTTTACCCCACCAACTAGCTAATCCGACTTAGGCTCATCTATTAGCGCAAGGTCCGAAGATCCCCTGCTTTCTCCCGTAGGACGTATGCGGTATTAGCGTCCCTTTCGGAACGTTGTCCCCCACTAATAGGCAGATTCCTAAGCATTACTCACCCGTCCGCCGCTAGGAATCAGGTGCAAGCACCCTATCCCCGCTCGACTTGCATGTGTTAAGCCTGCCGCCAGCGTTCAATCTGAGCCATGATCAAACTCTTCAGTTAAAATCATTTCGAACTTTATAAGTAAAGTTCTTAAACTTGGCTCATCAATTTTCTGACTTAAATTTCGCTCAAATAAACTTCGAGTAATTTCTACCAATCAATCAATGAAAATAATTTCGATCAATCAACCAGTAAAAATCCACACAAGTTGTTC
>NZ_JAALGV010000118.1:0-31085 GCF_011174875.1 Acinetobacter sp. GFQ9D191M | reverse complement strand
CTATATCAATCAAGATACAAGCAGCACTGCTGCGCAAGGGTGAGGTTATTTTATTAATATTTCCCTCTCTCACTCTCTCCCATAGGGAGAGAGAACATTTAATACTTGTATTTGAGGCACATAAAGTAAATAGCTTCATTCGATTAAATATTTAAGAGAAAGGAATTCTTTTAAAACTCCCCTCGCCCTTTTCTTTCCAGCATCACCTGTTTCAGCTGCATACGCGGCAAGCCAAACCACAGCGCAATTAAAATAAACGAGGCACCGCAATAAGCCCAAAGATCAAAAGCTTCATAAGCAATTCTGACTACTTCAATTACGGTAAAGAAACTCAGCATCATCAAGATAGATACCATTGCCGCAACCGTGCCTTTAGACACTTCAGATGACATCAGGGCAAAACGGTACAATACCGAGAAGCTGATCCCTTCACCCAGACTGATGCAAGTGGTACCGATAATCAGGCAATGCAGAAAATAATCCGAAATCAGCATTCCCACTAAAAGCAAAATGGTTCCAAACAACATCAATGGCACACCCAGCATCACTGTTTTACCGAGCGGCATCTTGTCGATAATTTTTAGCAGAATGATATTGCCCAGAATCAGGCCACCCAATACCGGAAACTGAGCCAGGCCATATTGCATGCTGCTCAAGCCTAGTTCTTCAACCAGAATCACGGGAGATAAGGCAATCCATAACATCAATGGCAAGCTCACCAGTGGCAATGCCATGGTCATAATCACAAAACGCTTATTTTTCAGGACCTGTTTAAAGTCATCGATAATATAGCCGAGTGGCTGTTTGGGAATACTGATATTCGGATTCGGCATCTTCGCTTTCAGTCCAAACCAGCTCAGAAATGCCAGACAGGCAATGCCGATAAAACCCCAGTGCCATGAGACATGGTCAATCATAAAGGCACCGACCACTGGCCCTAAAAGGGGTGCCAGCAAGGAGACATTGGCCATAAGTGCCATGACTTTAATGGCATCGCGTTCTTCAAAACTTTCCTGAATCGCGGCATAACCCACAGCAGCAATAAAGGACAAGCCAAAACCTTGTAAAAAGCGCAGGAACAGAAAACTTTGAATATTCGGTGTGAGTAAAATTGCCAGACAGCAGATTACAAAAAATGCCACGCCACCGAGCAGGACTTTTTTACGGCCTAAACGGTCTGATAAGGGTCCTAAAATTGCGGCAACAAATGCCCCACCTAACAGGAAAAAGGACATAGAAGATGGTGCCCAAGAGCTGCTCACACCAAAATCACGGGTAATGGCCAACATGGCCGGCTGGATCAGGTCATTACAGATATAGACGGAGAATTCAAACAGCACCAGTGCCAGAGGAAACATCAGTGTGGCACGGGTCAGTTTGTGGGTTTGGGCGTTTTGCATGGAAGAGTTAATACTCAATTACTCTTTTTAGAACTTTAAAAGAGCTTGAATTAGAAAATTCAGCGAAGTGTAGCAGAGTCTGTTTTTAAAATCTGTGTGCCTTTTTATTAAAAACTTTAAGATATTAAGAAAAATTTTCAATAAAAAAAATCACTCTGAATATTTTTTGACTGTGTCTCTTCACTTAAATTTATTCTATAAATAGGGTTAATAGGATTTCCTAAAAAATCAAAATGAGGAATATCTAATCGCCCTAAAACCTCTAAGTCCTTCCCTATTTGAAGTTCATATCTTAGTTCCATTAAAATTCTGCCAAGAACATTCACCCCAACTAGCGTTCCATCTGGTTGTCTTTTAGCACCCCAAAAAGAATCTCTTCTTGACTCTTCAACAATGATTTTATTATTTGAATCTAATAATAAAGCTTTAAATTTATCATAATTAGAAAGTAATTTAGCTCTTACACTCCATTTCATAAGTTTAATTTTGATAATGTCAAAATCCTCTCTGATAAGGCTTTTATAAGGCTTACTAACCATTTTCGCTGTCATCGGACTTTTTTCAGAAATAATCTTCCTTTGTATTTCTGGATGACCAGTAAACTTAAGAGCTTGATACAATGCTTCCGATGATCTTATAATTGTATTATTAACAATAATAGGAAAACCGGCAGCCATATTAGAATATCCCCCCCACTCTTCATGTGTTTTTTTAAATACAGCTAAATCTTCATTATTAGGGTTATAAATTCTTTCAGCTAATTTATCCATTTTTAATAAACTCTTCTTGGCATTAATGGATACCATTGTCGGCTCATAAAATGATGCGGATCATTACTTCCCCACCAAAAAATTAAAGGCGTATTATTTGGGCAGTTTCTATAATTAAATATTAATCCACCAAAGCCATAATCAAATTTAGAATTTCCTAATGGTCTTGTAGTCTTATGAACATTAGTACATCTATCAATAATTTTGAACCCATATTTAAGACAGATTTTTTCTAGAAAAATTCTATCATTATGA
The DNA here is from genome assembly GCF_011174875.1 of Acinetobacter sp. GFQ9D191M. Classification (NCBI taxonomy): domain Bacteria; kingdom Pseudomonadati; phylum Pseudomonadota; class Gammaproteobacteria; order Moraxellales; family Moraxellaceae; genus Acinetobacter; species Acinetobacter sp. GFQ9D191M. The sequence goes on along the minus strand of NZ_JAALGV010000118.1, from coordinate 28,660 downwards.
TTATCAAAAATTTTACTCTCTATAAAACCAGTTCTATATTTAAAACCTGGGATCTTTCTAGTCATAAGCTCAGGTAAATCTAAAGTCTGTTCCATTGGCCACAGAACATCAGATCTATTATTATAAATTAATCTATTTTCAAGTCTTAAATTCTCAATAGATAGCCACTTTAACTCAATATTTAAATTATTTTCTTTATTATGTTTTTCGATTTTTTTACCAAGTGCATTTGCTTGGTAATATTGACCGGAAGTATGCCATCCAATAACTAAAACAATAATAGTTATATTTCTTTTAATTAAAGGAATATAATTAGATAAATCATTAAAGACTCGTCCTCCACTAAACATGAAGTCATCTAGATACAAATAATTTTGTGTATCGTATTCTAAACCTTTTTCTTCCACCAGCTTATTATAAAAACCGACCATAGTTTTTTGACTTTCTCCATTTCGCTGAATTGTTAATGGAGTAGCTATTAAGTTTCCTCTTCTTATTAATTCATTTTCAAATTGTTTCTCAATAAATTGCTGTTCATAATTTTTTTCAATGTAAGCTTTTTGTAGAAGATTAGCTGTAATTCTGCCTAAATTTTCTTGTTCATCAGGATCAAATTGTTTCAACCAAGTATATACGTGAACTACCATTCTCTTTTTATCAGTATTTCCGTTTTTATCCATTAGGGGCTCACTGAAGCCCTCATAGGTCAACAATTTATTTGAAATATAATCTATGAATTGATCCATAATTTCTCTTAGCAAAAAAGCGCATCCTGAAGATACGCTTTTAACGAAGTTTTGTTTAAAGATCAAACATTATTATGGACAGACTGCCTTCTGGAAAGTTTTGGTATTTGAACCGCGTACACACTGATAGAGCTTTTCAGTATTGTGCATTTTCCAGTTTTTCTCTTCTTTCCTAAAATGATAAATGGTCTGAATCGATCTGACCGAATCATCCATCAAACCTGTTTCAGTCACTTTTACCTGTCCAACCGTCGGTGACTCAACACGATTAAAGAACTGACGTATCTCGACTGTTGCCAGTTCTTCACGCAGGTCAGGCCTCATTTTAAGCACCTGATCCAAAGGTGTATCCGAAGAAGACTGCACTTTTGCAATCACTTTCTGGGTGGTTGTACAACCTGATGTCATCACACCCAGACCTAAAATTGTAACCGCCAATAACCGTAACATATTGTTTAACCCAGATTATCTTTATTATGCAGAAATTATCATGCCGGGCTTTTCAGCTTAACGCTATTTAGACTCTGTAAGCCCAGTTACAGAGCAATAAAAAAAGCGCACCTTTCGATGCGCTTTTGTAAATCTATTCCGATTAAAGATCAAATAGTTTGCCTGGGTTCATGATGCCATTTGGATCGAACACTTTTTTCAAGGCTTTCATGTATTCGATTTCTTCAGCTGAACGGGTGTATTCAAGATAAGGTTTCTTGGTCATACCTACACCATGTTCCGCAGAGATTGAACCATCGTATTTTTTCACCGTATCAAATACGTACTTGTTCACGACTTGGCATTTCGCAAAGAATTCATCTTTGGTCAGGTCAGCCGGTTTCAGGATATTCAAGTGCAGGTTACCGTCACCGATATGACCGAACCAGCAGATTTCGAAGTCTGGGTAGTTTTCATTCACGATCGCATCGATTTCTTTAATGAATGCCGGTACGTGAGTGATTAGTACAGAGATGTCATTTTTATATGGAATGAATGGAGCGATTGACTCAGAGATGTCTTCACGTAGACGCCATAAGCTGTGTACTTGCTCAAGACTTTGGCTCATCACGCCATCCAGCACCCAGCCCTGTTCCATACAGTGCTCGAAGATTTCCATCGCCTTGTCCATAATCGGCTCAAACGGCGCTTCAAACTCAAGCAATACATAGAATGGACATTCAGTTTCAAATGGACGCTGTACGTGACCATTGGCCAGTACTTTTTGCATTGCCAGCTCACCGAAGAACTCGAATGCAGTCAGGTCGATTTTCGCCTGGAAGGCATGCAATACTGGCATTATCGCATCAAAATCAGGTACGCCCAGTACCAGCACTTGCAGGTCGTGTGGCTGACGCTCAAGTTTGATTTCTGCTTCAGTGACTAACCCTAAGGTACCTTCACCACCGATAAACAGATGTTGTAACGCATAACCTGTTGCGTTCTTAATCATGCCTTTGTTTAGACGCAGTACATCACCTTTACCAGTCACCACAGTCAGGCCAAGCACCCAGTTACGGGTCATGCCGTATTTGATCACTTTAATCCCGCCAGCATTGGTGCCGATGTTCCCGCCGATCTGGCTTGAACCAGAAGAGGCAAAATCAACCGGGTAATACATGCCCTGCTCTTCAGCATAGTTTTGCAACTGTTCAGTCACCACACCTGCCTGTACGCGCACCATACGGTCTGCCGGGAAGAATTCCAGAATCTGGTTCATCTTGTCCATGCTTACCACAATCTCGCCATTCGCAGCGACAGCACCTGCAGAAAGACCAGTACGACCACCTGATGGAGTCACTGCAACATTGAACTGATTGGCAAGCTTCACAATTGCTTGAACCTGTTCAGTCGAAGATGGGAAAACGATGACCGATGGGTTTGGATCAAAGTGTTTGGTATGATCACGACCCCAATTCTGGAGGCTGTCCGCATCAGTTTTAATACGGTTTTCACCCACAATTGCAGTCAATTGGGTCAATAACTCTGGGGTTAAAGCGACTGGAGCATTCATCGTTTGCAGACCTAGCATGAATTAAACAAGAGAGACCTCGCCGGTTTATTTGTATATTTTTCAGGCATTAAAACCTGTATACAAAGCAGGCGAAACATGATGATTAAAGCACCAAAACTGGCAGCTTAAACAGCATGGCGCAATATTATAAGCTATTTTTAGGGCTTTCCCTTAAAAAATGACAATTTTGACAATATACCTTTGAAAATGATAGTTTAATTCAACCAGTTCTATCATTTTCACTACTATCACTTGCAAAAATAGCTGATATTGTAGTCATCAAGGAAATGTATAACCGCCCCATTCCTGTGCTATTATACGGCGACTAAATTTGGCCTTTGTAGCGGAGCCGTAATGAGCCAACATCTATCTCTACCTAAAGATAAAATCCGTTTTCTATTGTTAGAAGGCGTTCACCAGAACGCAATCGACACATTGAATGCAGCTGGATATACCAATATCGACTATCGCAAAACAGCGCTTGAGGGTGAAGTACTGAAAGAAGCGATTAAAGATGCACACTTCATTGGTATCCGTTCCCGTACTCAGCTCACTGAAGAAGTGTTTGAAGCTGCGAACAAACTGATCGCGGTAGGTTGTTTCTGTATCGGTACTAACCAGGTGAACCTGGATGCAGCAATGCGTCGCGGTATTCCGGTATTCAACGCACCGTATTCAAATACACGTTCGGTTGCTGAACTTGTACTTGCTGAAGCGATTCTTCTGCTTCGCCGTGTACCTGAAAAATCTACAGATACACATGCAGGCGGCTGGAACAAATCTGCTGTAGGTTCGTTCGAAACTCGTGGTAAGACTTTAGGTATCGTTGGTTACGGTTCAATTGGTTCACAACTTTCTGTCCTTGCTGAAAGCCTGGGTATGAAAGTGATCTATTTCGACACAGTGACTAAATTACCACTGGGTAATGCACGTCAGGTCGGCACAATGGGCGAACTTCTTGCAAATGCTGATGTTGTTTCTATTCACGTTCCTGATGTTCCGTCTACACGTAATTTCATGACCAAAGAACAATTCGCGCAAATGAAAGAAGGCTCAATCTTCATCAATGCGGCACGTGGTACATGTGTGGTGATCGAAGATCTGGCTGAAGCATTGAAATCTGGCCATCTTGCGGGTGCTGCGGTTGATGTATTCCCTAAAGAGCCTAAAGCGAACGGTGAAGAATTCGTTTCTCCATTACGTAACATTCCAAATGTGATCCTGACTCCACACGTGGGCGGTTCTACTATGGAAGCTCAGGCGAACATCGGTCTGGAAGTTGCTGAGAAATTTGTAGCTTATTCAGATAAAGGTATGACGCTTTCTGCAGTGAACTTCCCAGAAATCGCGCTTCCATTAACTGAAGGCAAACACCGTCTGCTTCACATCCACAAAAACATTCCGGGTGTGCTGTCTAAGATCAACAACCTGTTTGCTGAACACGGCATCAACATCTCTGGTCAGACTTTAATGACCAAAGGCGATGTGGGTTACCTGGTGATGGATGTAGACGCAACTGCATCTCAAGAAGCACTCGATACTTTACACAATCTTGAAGGTACAATCCGCGTTCGCGTATTGTTCTAATTCAGGTTTTTAAAAAGCCACAGTCTTCGGGCTGTGGTTTTTTTATTGCTTAAAGGTTTTTATTTTTAAGCCTTACTCAGCTGATGTTGCTCTTCCGCTCTTCGAGAAATCGAAACAAATTTAGTCATGCCAAATCTTAAAATTGCACCTATGGTGCAAGCGCCGCTGATTCTGCTGATCGCGATGATCAGCATGCAGAGCAGCGGCTCCTTTGCCAAATATCTGTTTGGCCAGTTCCCGATCCTGACCGTTTCTGCGATGCGCCTGCTATTGGGTGCATTGATTCTGGCGCTCATTTTTAAAGTCTGGCAGATCAATTTCCGCCAGGTCAGATGGCCAGCCATTATCAGCTATGGCTTGGCATTAGCTGGCATGAATATGCTGTTTTATCTGGCAATTGATCGATTGCCGATTGGAATCGCAGTCTCTTTTGAATTTATTGGCCCTTTAAGTGTTGCCCTGTTTTATGCCCGGCAGAAATTTGATTTTATCTGGGTAGGATTGGCCATTCTGGGACTGGTTCTGTTGTTTCCCTTTGATCAGGCTGCACAACCGCTTGATCCGATTGGCATCCTGTTTGCCTTAGGTGCAGGTTCCTGCTGGGCACTGTATATCGTGGCCGGACAAAAACCTTCGGGTGTATCAGGGAATCATACCGTGTGTCTGGGCATGTTCGTCGGCATGCTGGTGCTGATGCCGATTGCCCTATTTGCGGGAATGCCTGCTCATGTGTTTGAGCCAAGCAGCCTCATGTATTTTGTTATTTTGGCTGCACTTGCCAGTGCCTTACCCTTTACTTTGGAAATGATTGCACTGCGTAATTTAACCGCATTGAGTTTTGGCACTCTAATGAGCCTGGAACCTGCGGTTGCAGCACTCTCCGGTTTTGTATTCTTAGGCGAGACTTTATTGTGGACACAATGGCTGGCGCTGGCCACCATTATCAGTGCGTCGATTGGCTGTACGGTGATGACACAAAGAAGAAAGTATTAAATAAAAAAGGCGCTCAAGCGCCTTTTTTAAGATGATTAATTTAATTTTAGCGTGGCGTTGCATCCTTAATAGCTGTATTTAATGCTGTAGCTGCTGTCACATTATAGCCATCACATGCCGAAGCAAGATGGTCATACAGGTAATCTGTCCATTTGAGCATTAGAGGAGTTGCACCCTCTTCCCTTAAATTGTCCAAGGCAGCTTTTCTTGCTTGAGCAATATAATCGGCATGATCAATATGCTCTCCATGTTCCGAGAAAGTACTGGAATAAATTTCACCCTGATATTCGATCGCCCCAAAGTATTTATAATATTGCTGAGCATCGTCTTTATATTCGGCTTTTTTAAATTTCAGGTTAGCCATCGTGCCATCTAAAATGGTTTTCGCCATCTCTTGAACAGACTCGCCTGTCTGCCATTCAGCCAGTGTACGATAGCCAGTTTTGATATCCGGATCAAATTCAATAAATTCTTCCTCAGGATGTTCCGCCAGAATACGGAAACATTTAGATCCGTTCGGGAAAGTACGTGCCTTCTGCAAACCGACAAAATTGGTAGCAAACTGATTGTAATATTTACGTTCAGCATCCGTGGTATCAGTATCAAAGAAAACTCTGGTCTCGGTATCGTCATACATCTTCACGACAGCAATATTGGTACGTTCAGTTAATGCTTTACCTGACAGGTCGTACCATTCTAGGTGTCGATGATTGCTGATGTTATTTTCCGGAATAGTGACGGGACGACTGGTAAATTGTTCAGAAGTATTTTCCAGTACTTTTTCCAGTTTATAACCTAATGCTGTACGGGCACGATCTGCAGGGAATACGCCTTTTTCTGTGACATAAATTGGGAAGGTCATATCTTCATCAAGATCATATTCAGTATCAACAGTCCGGTTATCATCTGCATACAAGATGCCGTCAGTGATTTTATTTTTATGACTGGCCAATAGAAGCTTTTCCGACTCCATATCTGAAGCATCAATATTCGGCAGGTTGAACTGATATGTATAGAATTCAGAAATCGTATCTGATGTTCCATCACCATTATCCGGGGTTCCAGGATTGGTTGGGGTTGGTTGACCTGCGACTGGCTCGTTATTATCAGAATCAGAGCCACCACATGCAGTCAGCATAAGGCTCAAGACAGCACAAGAGAGTAATCTTAATTTCATTATTATCTACCTTATTATTTTTTCATCGTTTTATTTTTCATTGTTATTTTAAAGTTGACCCAAATCATGAGGTCTAAGCCATTTTAATAAATATAAAATTAAGATCAAATTAAAAATTGATTAATTTGTAACCACAATCTCATCAACAATTAACGTTGAATTTAATTTTTTCGGTGGGGGATAAAATCAAAAATTTAAATCCACTGATCCAAAATCTGCTTCGTATTCACAAAATATTCTTCTGCCCTACTCATCAAAAATTAACCAGTTTGATATACTTCCGCTTTCTTCTGTATCTCGATTATACCCTTCTGGTATAAGTAGTTTCTCCCATGCCAAACGTCCAACTTCTTGCTGTATTGTACATGGTTCTCTCCATGACTTCATACCAGATCAGTGCATCCTTCGCCAAGCAACTTTTCCTGGTGCTTGACCCGATCACTGTCACTATTTTAAGACTCTGCTTTGCCGCCATTATTGTCTGTATCATGTTCCGTTCCTGGAAAGTTATCCGACGTTTACAATTCCTGAAATGGCGGGATCTGCTCTGCTATAGTGCTTCTCTAGGCGTGATGAATATCCTGTTCTACATGTCGTTGGGTATACTCCCGCAAGGAATTGCGGTCGGACTGGAATTTATTGGCCCGCTAGGCTTGGCCTTAATTTCGATTCAGAACCGTAAGGACTATGTCTGGGTGCTACTGGCAATTTTAGGTATTGTGCTGATGGTGCCATGGGGGGAAGCCAATAGCAGTAACTTTGACCTGTTTGGTGCAGCCTGCGCCTTAGGGGCTGGCCTCTGCTGGGCGCTGTATATCTATTTTGGGCAACGCGTAGTACAGCAAAATATCGGGATGCATGCACTGACGATTGCCATCAGTATTTCAGCCCTGTGTTTACTACCAATCGGCCTATATAACAACACCTCTGCTTTGATTGATACTCAATATTGGGGCAAGGCCATTACTATTGCAGTGCTGGCAACAGCCATTCCTTATGCGCTGGATTTAAAAGCGCTCCAGCACTTGAATAAAACCAGTTATGGTACGCTTTCCAGTCTGTCTCCAGCTCTGGCGGCACTGGTAGGTTTTATTTTGCTGGGTGAAAAAATTACGCTACTTCAAACCGTCGCACTGGTTTGTATTATGCTGGCTTCAGTTGGCGTGACCATGCGGGAAGCACGACAGCAATATAAAACCCGGAAAATAGAAAGCTGAATAAATAAAAAAAGATGGCACTCTGGCCATCTTTTTTTGTCATGAAAATTTGAATTTAAATAAATTTAAATATTAGCTTTTAACCAGCATGTCTTTTTTCATTTCTTTATAACACTGATATTCAGTTTTGTACTGATCCGCTAAAGCCTGTTTTTGTTCATCTCCCAGAATTTTTCCGGCCTGCTGGAAGAAAGCATGCTCTTCTTCTTTCAAATGATGATGTACCTTATCTGACAGTTTCTTGGCAATTGCAATCCAGCCTGGGCTACTAAATTCAGTTTCAGTCAGTTCCTCAATCATTTCATCCATTTCATGATGTTCTGCCAAGGCGTGACGGGTAATGTTCAGGCCGGGATCTGTCATCATCAAGGGAATATAAAAGTAACGGTCTTCTGCGGTTTCATGCGCAAACAGTTCATTCTTCAGCTGCTTGAACAACTCACGACGTTCTGGCGAATCCCCCGAAGTTTGCAGTAATTTTTCTGCCAGATCACGCTGGATTTCATGACTTTCCCTTAATGCTTCAAAAATGGTGGTCATGTAATTTTTCTCCTGTTTTTGTCATGCCTTTGCTTCAGCATAGAGTGAAACCGGCAAATGGTCAGGAATATTTATAAGGCGAATTTGTATAAAAAACTTTAATATTGAGAATAGTTTACATCTATCTTTAGGCTAAAAACATCTGATAAGCCATACGGCAAATCAGCAAACTGACCAGGATCAGAAACAGAATCCGGATAAAACCACTGCCATATTTAAAGGCCAGCTTAACACCCAACAGCGAACCGCCAATATTCGCAGCTGCCATCATGGCACCCACCAGAAATAGCACATGACCTGTAGGAATAAAGAAACTCAGTGCCGCGAGATTAGTAGTGAAATTGGCAATTTTCGATAAAGCTGAGGCATGCAAGAAATCCACACTCAGATAACGGATAAAGAAAAAGATAAAGAAACTGCCTGTCCCCGGGCCAAAAATTCCGTCATAAAAACCGATGGCCAGGCTGCCTAGTGCTGCCAGTATCAGCATCTTTTTATTCAGCTTTTGCTCGACATGTACCCGTCCGAATTGCTTTTTCATGAAGGTATAAATCGCAATCACGATCAGCATGATCAGCACAAAAGGCTTGAGAATATCCACCGGAATCAAGGTGACACTGGCTGCTCCAATAAATGAGCTAATAAAGCTGCACAGCGCAATTACACCAAGTAAAACCCATGGCAGCTTGACCTGTCTAAGATAGGAAAAGGCTGCCGAGCCTGTACCGAAAATAGAGGCTAGCTTGTTAGTGCCAAATACTGTGGCAGGTTGCAGCTGCGGCAGACTGCTCATAATCGCCGGGATCTGGATCAGACCGCCACCACCGACGGCAGCGTCAATCGCTCCGGCCATAAAGGCAAAAAGCACCAGACTGAGGATAATCTCGATGTCCATTGTTATTCAACGCGCCTAGAGATTAAGAACACGTTTAGGTACCAGACGTTTTTTATCCGTGATTTCAGCCAGGCCTAAGCATTTCTCACCATCAAAGACCAACACCTGTGGCTCTGCCGGATGATCGATATTACTTTCCATACCTCGGCTAAAATATTCTGCACGGCCTTCCGGTGCCTGAATCTGCGGGAAATGCTGTACCGGTGCATAAGCTGGCAGTAATAGTGCTTCACGTTCTGCCTCAGTCAAGCTTTCCAGATATTCAATGGTATAGCTTGGAATAATATCAAAATGACCGGTTTGAATCCGGTGCAGATAAGTCAGATGACCATAGGTACCGAGAGCTTTGGCAATATCTTCGCCGAGTACCCGGATATAAGTGCCTTTGGAACAAGTTACATCCAGCGTAATGCTATTTTCAGTAAAAGATAAAAGCTCAATTGCATAAATGGTAATTGGACGTGCTTCACGTTCAATTTCAATACCCTTACGTGCCAACTCATACAGTGGACGACCTTCTTTTTTCAGAGCCGAATACATCGGTGGCACTTGCTGGATCTCACCAACAAACTTGGCAATTGTCTCCTGAATCAACTCTTCATTCAGTTTAGGGACTGGTTTTTCCAGCAGAATCTCTCCTTCGACATCACCTGTCGTAGTGCTATGTCCCAGAAAAACTGTGGTCTGGTAACGTTTGGTTGAATCCAGCAGATAATGCGAAAACTTGGTCGCCTCACCCAGACAGATCGGTAAAAGACCGGATGCCAAGGGATCTAGTGCACCAGTATGTCCAGCTTTTTGCGCACGATATAACCAGCGTACTTTTTGCAATGCAGCATTCGAGCTGATGCCTAGAGGCTTATTTAATAGAAATACACCGCTGATATGACGATGCTGAATTTTAGGAGATGAAGCTTTCATGGCAAAAAGTCAGACATTTTATAAATTGGCGCAATGGTAAAACCCCTGCCAATTATTTACAACTTTTCTACAGCATATAAGGTGCAATATCTCCTATCCTGCCGAATGCAAAATTTAAAATAATCCGATAATTAAAATAAAGGTGCATAGGATATGCAGAAATATAAACTATGGATCGTGATTGCGCTCATCATCTTGTGCTTGATTACCCTGATTCTATGGCTTGCGCCCAGGGATGAAGCACAGGCACGTGTCTCGGGCCCGCAATCCACCAATGAAAGCAGCGCTCAACAGGCAGCAGCACTGGCCAATGGCCCCGTAAATAATATATTCCCGAGTCCAAGCCAGCAGGATACGGAAATTAATTGCCAGATGCAGATGGATGCCAGTAATCGCCTGATTGTCAATGAACAGACCCGTAACTGTTTTGAATATTTTATTACCCAATATGGGGAAAAAACCCTCGAACAAATCCAGCGAGATTTTAAAGCCTATATTCAACAAAATTATCAGGATCCTGCACTCTCACAAGTTCTGGATCTTTGGGATCGTTATATCCAGTATCGTCAAGGTTTGGGAGAACTGACTCCACCTGCAGGTCTGGATCAAGAAGATCCAGCTTACTACCGCAGTATCTATGCCAGCACCCAGAACCTGCGTAAACGCTTTTTCTCTGATTATGAAATTGAAGGACTGTTTGGCACTGAAGATACTTATCATGAATATACCTTAGACCGGATGGCAGTCATGGCGGATAAAAAGCTCAGCGAAGCAGAAAAAGCCCAGAAGCTAAAAGAACTGTTTGCGCAGTTACCGCAGGACTGGCAAGAAAATCTGGAGCAACTGAATAAACTGGAAGATCTGCGTAAACTCACCGCTGATATTAAAGCCCGAGGTGGTTCTGCGGAAGAAATCCGTCAGATGCGCCTGAATCTGGTCGGTCCTGAAGCAACCCAACGTCTGGAAAAACTTGATGATGAACGTGCGAATTGGAAATCCAGTGTGACGCGTTACTTGGGCGAGCGCGATAACATCCTAAAAAGTGGCCTGAGTGAAAATGCCAAACAGCAGGCAGTTGATCAGTTGCGTCAGAAACATTTCCAGCGCCCTGAAGAACAGCTTCGTGTAGGTACATTTGAACAGGTACATGATCAGGGTGGGACCCTACCCTTTGCCAATTAATTTTCAGCTAAAATTGCTCATTGACGCCGTAGCTACACAGTACTGCTACGGCGTCGAATATCTTCTCTTATTCCCTTTTTTTTGTCCCATCTCTTATATAAAAACAGTAACGCTGACCCTCTATTTTGAGAGTTTGACAGAGCCATTTCCCTCTGAAAGCCTTGATTTTCTTGGGCTGATTACTTTTTTTTACATTGTTATTTGTTTCTAACTATTTCAACCTAAACATTCATCAATCTTATATTTCAAGGAGTTAAAAATAAAATACATACGTATATAAATTGCAAATTTATGGACTCATAAATGCTCATCGGGCATGGCCCGAAATGACATGGAATTGGCTCATCAGCATGAAAAAATGCTTCTGCTTCAAAATAATAATTTTTGCGCGTGATTGAAGATTAGGTCTGCACGATCGAGACATCCAACTTCAATATTTATCGTGCATCAATACTCCCGAGCAATGATTGCTTTTTATAACAATAAAATGAACAAAGGAACGGTTATGCGTACTTTTATTAAAACAACACAGATGCTGGCGCTTTCCTTGGCAGCAGGCCTCGGTTTTGGCTTTTCAACACAAACCCAGGCGGCAGCAAGTGCAGTTCAGGTCACTGAAAAAGCCAAATCAGACTATGCCAAAACCAAATATCCTATTCTGATGGTGCATGGCTGGCTAGGCTGGCAACGCATAGGTACTGATACCATTGGCTTAGATTACTGGTATCAGATTCTGCCGGATATGGCTCGTAATGGCTCTACCGTGTTTGCCGCCCAATTGTCGCCTGCCAATACCACGACCCACCGTGGTGAACAGCTCATTCATCAGGTCGATGAAGTGCTGGCAATTACAGGGAAGGAAAAAATCAATCTCATCGGTCACTCCCATGGTGGCCCGACTGTACTCTATGTGGCAGCGACTCGACCGCAGCAGATTACATCCATTACGGGGGTTGCAGGCACCTATCATGGCTCTAAAGTGGCCGATGATATTCAGAACAATACTCTTACCCGCACTGCTTTTAATGTTCTCGGTGATTATATTATTGGGCCACTGATCGCACTGGGACAGTTCAAACCTGAACTGGAAATTGATTTCGATGCATCCATGAAATCCCTGACCCAAATTGGCTCCAGCTCTTTTAATGCCAGCGTGGCCAAACAGATGGTGCAGGATGGTGTCTTAGCCTCCACAGAAAACTGTAATAAGAACCTGAAATCAAAAGACCGTAACGGTATCTATTATTATTCTTGGACCGGTGTGGCTCAAGCGACCAATGCACTGGATATCGATACCATCCTGATGCAGCTTGGCCCTTTATCTTACGGCAATAAAGACAACGATGGCATGGTTGCCCGTTGTAGTGCATTCATTGGTAAGGTGATTAATGACCAGTACAAGCTGAACCATACCGATCTGGCCAATATGATGTTTGGTCTTAAAGGCCTGTTTGCTCCGGATCCGGTGGCGATGTACCGTCAACATGCCAATCGTTTAAAACTTCAGAATCTATAATTTTCATCGCCCTTCTATCTGCGGATATAAGGGCTTTTTCGTTATTTTCACTTAAAAAAATAGGGAAATAAAACACTCAAAACGCTTAATGGGTCAGCTTTTCAGCTGGCTATTCCCCACATTATGGCGAGGATCGCCTTAACACAACAACAAGAATGAGGAAATAATGATGAAATATGGAGTATTAACGACAGGTCTGCTCATGGCAGCGGCCTGCTTTACGGCTCATGCCTCTACCCAGGCCAGTCAGGTGACGGCGAAAGCCAGTTCACAATATGCCAAAACCAAATATCCGATTGTATTTTCACACGGCATGGCGGGTTTCATTCGGGTTGGCACTGAGCAGTTTGGACTGGACTATTGGTATCAGATTTTACCTGATCTGGCCCGTAATGGTGCGAATGTTTGGGCAACGCGAGTCTCCCCTTTTAACTCATCTGAAATTCGCGGTGAACAACTTTTGGAGCAGGTCAAGGAAATTGCCGCAATTACCGGAGCAGATAAAGTTAATCTGATCGGACACTCACATGGTGGCCCAACAATTCGTTATGTGGCCGGTTCAGAACCTAAACTGGTGGCTTCATTAACCACAGTAGGTGCACCGCACAAAGGTTCACCGGTTGCAGACCTGATTCTAAAAGCTGAAGGGACTGCTATTGAAGCGCCACTGGTCGGCACAATAAATCTGGTTTCTAAAGCCATTACCTGGGCTCAAGGCCTGGACCCAAACTCTTATCCGCATGATTCACTTGCGGGTGGCAGCAGTTTAACGGCATTGGGCTCTGCGAACTTTAATCAGAGATATCCCATTGGTATGCCGACTACCACCTGTGGTGAAGGTGCATATCAACAAAAAGGTATCTACAACTATTCATTCACAGGTGTAGGCCAAGTTACCAACCCGCTCGATCCTGATTCAGCACTCAAAGTTACAGCCCTGCTCATTGATGGCGGCAAGGAAAATGATGGTCTGGTCTCCCGCTGTAGTGCCAAATTCGGTAAAACCATTCGGGATAACTACAACTGGAACCACCTGGACGAAGTGAACCAGTTACTCGGGTTAAAAAATGTCTTTGCTCCAGACCCAGTCGATGTTTATCGCCAGCATGCCAACCGCTTAAAACTGCAAGGTTTATAGAGCTACACAAGCCTCTACTCATCCAGAGGCTTTTTCCATCTTATTTTTCGCTAAATTTTTTCTTAAAATTTACTTGTTAATCATGATTAAACTGCATATAAAATATTCATCAAATATAAAAAGAACTGTGAAATAAAATAAATGCAGATACCTTCTATAGAAATCAAAAACAGATTTAAAAGAACCTGCCCCTGTTGCAAACGAAAAGTGATTAATCCTTTTCAATTTAAAAAATATGAGCCTTATTATTGTCCCTCTTGTCATCGACATATTATCGCAAATGTATGGATCAGTATTTTACTGGCTATCACACAATGTTTTATTTGCATTCAACTTTTTAATGCAGGATTCCAGTCTTGGGGATATTTTGTATTATTCCTGATGTTTATTCATAAAATTTTCTTGGATATTTTGGATGCCATGATCTTGCCTTTGCAGGAACATTTCGAATAAATCCAAATAAAAATCAGGCATAAAAAATGCGCCCAAAGGCGCATTTTTTTGCTTAAAAGCAAGGCTAAAATTAACCTTGTTTACGAGCTGGCAATTTTTCACGAATACGTGCAGCTTTACCAGACAATTCACGTAGGTAGTAAAGTTTAGCACGACGAACGTCACCACGACGTTTCACTTCGATTTTAGCAACGATTGGAGAGTGAGTTTGGAATACACGCTCAACGCCAACACCGCTAGAAATTTTACGTACTGTGAACGCAGAGTTCAGACCACGGTTTTTCTTAGCAATGACAACGCCTTCGAACGCTTGTAGACGTTCACGGTCGCCTTCTTTTACTTTTACTTGGACAACTACTGTGTCACCTGGTGCAAAAGCTGGGATGTCTTGTTTAAGCTGAGCATTTTCAACAGCTTGTACTAAAGGATGCTTACCGCTCATGGGGTATCTCCAATATGTGCGAGTCAGAAGAGGTCTGATTATCGCTGGGTATAGAGGCTGAATCGCATACACCCGATTGACTTTCCCTTTATGCTTGACCGCTTCAATGCATAAAGAGCCTATTTTAAGTATTTAAACAACATTGCTTAAATACAGATTTGGACAACAGGTTTAGTTGTTGCCACTTTTTAAATCTTTTAGCCATTTCTTTTGCTGCTTGGTCAGTTCAACTTTTTCCACCAACTCAGGTCGGCGTTCCAAAGTACGCTGATATCGCTGCAAAAACCGCCATTTCTCAATATTGGCATGATGTCCCGATTTCAAAATATCTGGCACATCCATCCCTTCAAAATGGTCTGGCTTGGTATATTGTGGGCAGTCTAGAAGGCCATCCACAAATGAGTCTTGCACGTGTGATTGTTCATCTGACATTGCACCCGGAAGTCTCCGGATAATACTGTCCAATAAAACCATCGCAGGGAGCTCGCCACCCGATAATACGTAATCTCCAATCGACCATTCCTGATCAACATATTTCTGGATCAAACGTTCATCGACACCTTCGTAACGACCACAAAGTACAATCAATCCGTCATAGTTTACGAAGTCCTGTACCGCAGGTTCATTTAAGGTTTTTCCTTGTGGTGACATATACACCACAGGAACGTTAACTGCACCCGCTTGCGCTGCAAGCTCTTTGGCACGATGAATTGCTTTCGCTAATGGCTCAGCCATCATCACCATACCGGGACCACCACCAAATGGACGTTCATCCACCCGTTTATAGTTCCCTTCAGCAAATTCTCGTGGATTAATACAATGAATTTGCATCAAATCACGTTTTGCTGCGCGCCCGCTAATACCGTAGGCTGTAATCGCTTCAAACATTTCAGGAAAAAGCGTAATGACTGCAAAGAACACCGCAGACTCCTCATTTTCCTGCTGTGTTAACCCTTTTTAAGGATTAATAATCTACGCCCCAATTTACGTAGATACGACCAGCTTCGAGATCAACCCGCTGTACCACATCTTTATGCCATGGAATCATTCGCTCTTCGCCATCAACGCTATCAGCAGTAGCGCGAACTACCATCACGTCATTGGCACCTGTTTCAAACATTTCATGGATTTGACCGAGATTCACTTCCTGTTCTTCTTCATCCAGACCTAACACAGTTAGACCTTTCAAATCAGACCAGTAATACTCATCCACGCCTGGTTGAGGCAGTTGCGATTTAGAGATCCAGACATTAGCACCAACCAGACCGTCCGCTGCGGTGCGATCACTCACACCCTTCAACGAAACAACCAAGCCCTTGCCATGCGGTTTCCAACGTTTTACATCGACAATTTGCCATCCTGCTTTGGTCTCAATGTACCAAGGAAGGTAGTCAAATATGTTGCTCATAGGTTCTGTATTGGAATAAACCCAGAGCCACCCATTTAATCCATATGCTGAACGTAACTGTCCAATCTGAATACGATCTTCGGGAACATTCTGTGTTGGTGTCATGGGCTACCTGCTACCTTAAAATTAAGCAGCAGCTGCAGCTTTCTTAGCTTGAGCAGCTAGAGAAGCAACACGTTCAGAAGGTTGAGCACCTTGAGAAACCCAGTGAGCAAAACGGTCAGCATCTAAACGAAGTTTTTCTGCTTTACCTTGAGCTGTAGGGTTGAAGAAACCGATACGTTCGATGAAACGACCGTCACGTGCATTACGGCTATCAGTCACAATGATTTGATAGAACGGACGTTTTTTAGCACCACCGCGTGCAAGACGAATAACAACCATGATAGAACCTTATAGTTTTTACGGATTATTCATGTACCGACCACCGGAACACTTCAAACCCCTTTCATAGAGGGCAATATTTTACGCGAAGTTTGCTCTGAATGAAAGATCAAAAATTGATTGGCTACAATTTTGGGTTTATTTACCGTCCCATGGCTCACATGCACCGGAAGTTTTCTCCCAGCACTGTTTGCCTGTGCTATCTAACGTTATTGCACCAGTACCTTGTAATTTTCCAGTAGGCACCGGAGTTGCTGTGAGTGTCCATGTCTGATCATTATTGGCAAGCACTAAACCTAGAGCATAATTATTCTTTACGTCATCGGGTACATTCGTTGTAATAAATGCTGCTGTCGATGCATCTTTATAACTTCCGTGTGCAACTTTGTATGCTGATAACTGTTGCGCAATATCTAACATCACACTTTGAGCTTCAACGCGTTTGGTTCTTTCTTGGTAACCCGTATAGCTTGGATAAGCAATTGCAGCCAAAATACCAATTATGATCACAACAATCATTAATTCAATGAGCGTAAAACCTTGTTTATATGATTTCATTTGACTCCTCATTGGCAATTAACTGGTACTGTACAAGAAGTATCAGACCATTCACATGTTGCCCCCTGACTATTCGATGCATAATTTTTATATAAACTTGAATCATCTAAGGCCTGATTAATACAAGACTTTATTGACCATTTTCTTAACTCTGAAGTGACAGTAGTTGTATAAACATGTTTTGTTCCTGCATTTGCTGTCACACTTTTTCCATTCATACCTTCATAACTAAAGTTACGTGACTTCTCTTTCTCAAGCTCAAGACTCAGATCAGCAATTTGTTGTAATGCAAGCTTTTCATTACCTTTACGCACATAAGCTTGATAGCTGGGCAGCGCTATAGCTGCCACAATTGCCAAGATGACAACAACGATCATGAGCTCTATTAAAGTGAATCCTTTAATACTTTTCATCATTAGTCACCACCAGAATTAAATGGTAAATATTCAAACCATCGTTTAGGTATCAATTTGTCAGACACCGTATATTCTGGTGGCTTAGGATCAATATCCTTATTAAAAATTAAGGTTCTATTAGTAGCTGTTGAGCGACCAGTACCAAATGTTAAACCTATAATACCTGAACCTAAATCTCCAATTTTCTCAGGGTTGGTGGATGTAGTCGTTCCAAAACAAGTTTTATCACCATAAGGCAGGCAAAATTTGTAAGCTGAACTACTACCTACAATCCCGCCAGTACATTCTGTTGCATCCCCATCTTTAGCAGTACTTTCATCAGGATTAAAAAGTGAATAGTACAAATCATTGTCTAATGCTATACCTTCTTCCATTGCTCTTACTTGATGCTTCGCATCTTTACCTACTTTAGGCATTGGAAAAAACCAGCCTTTATGAGTACCTTTATTAAAGCTACCAGTACCACTTATATCGTGCATCGAATCTAGGGTAATTAATGTAGGAGTACCTATTGGACTAGACGTCACAGTATCATCTTTAATTGCAACAACATAATCTTGAGGATAAGACGTGCCCGTGTCTAATGGACTACTACGATCACCTGAAGCCAAGGTCACCATTGCAAAGCGTTTACCGTTATCATCTTTATGAATGGTAAAGGTAGGAGCCTCATAGAAACGTCTTGGAGATTTACCAGTGGTATTTAGGTCTGCTATTTTGTTTGCTTGATATACTAGGTTACTACTCGCGGCACTTGAACCCAACTTTCATATTATAGCTATCTGTTTAATTTTTAATAAAAAATAAATTGTTAAATAGTTAACAATTTAAGCCTGTGTTACAGGAATACGTAACTCTTTCGGTAAGCTGAAAGTAATATTCTCTTCTCGCCCATCCAGCTCATGTGGTGCCTGTGCGCCCCAATCCTGTAAACGCTGAATCACCTGCTTAATTAAAATTTCCGGGGCGGAAGCACCTGCAGTTACCCCAATTTTAGAAATATTGGTAAACCATTCCTGCTTAAGCTCATCTGCATTATCGACCAGATAGGCCGCTTTACCCATACGTTCCGCGAGTTCGCGCAAGCGATTTGAATTCGATGAATTCGGTGATCCTACAACCAGCACGACATCACAACGTGCAGCTAAATCACGTACTGCATCCTGACGGTTTTGTGTCGCATAGCAAATATCATCTTTGCGTGGACCTTGAATATTCGGAAATTTTTTGCGAAGCGCATCAATGACTTTCGCTGTATCGTCAATCGACAAAGTCGTTTGGGTTACAAAAGCGACTTTTTCAGGATTACGCACAGTTAAAGCTGCAACATCCTCTTCATCTTCGACCAGATAAATGTCACCACCATTATTTTTATCATATTGCCCCATGGTGCCTTCAACTTCTGGGTGCCCCTCATGACCAATCAGAATCGCCTCCACTCCCTCACGGGCATATTTAGTCACTTCAATATGTACTTTAGTGACCAATGGACAGGTCGCATCAAAAACTTTTAAACCACGGCGTTCGGCTTCCTGCTGTACAGCTTTAGACACGCCATGTGCACTAAAAATCACGATATTGTCATCCGGAACTTCATCTAGCTCATCGACAAAGATTGCACCACGCTGACGTAAGTCATCAACCACAAATTTATTGTGGACCACTTCATGACGCACATAAATGGGTGGATTAAAGCATTCTAGGGCACGGTTCACGATCGCAATGGCACGATCCACACCGGCACAGAAACCACGCGGGTTAGCTAAAACAATTTCCATAGAAATCCTCAATACTCACTCAATTTATGGCGCTACAATTCAAATAAATGTAAAACAATCGACGTACAACTATTTAGTTTAAAGCCGGTCTACTCTAAAATAGAGAAGATATTTTATCATATCAGGAAAAATATCATGTCGGGTCTCTTGTTTGTCGTTTCTGCAGCGTCTGGAACGGGCAAAACATCCCTCGTTAAAGCATTACTTGAACGCGTCAACAATCTTCATGTTTCTGTTTCTCATACGACACGCGGTCAACGACCTGGCGAACTCGATGGCGTACATTATCATTTCTCGACTAAAGAAGACTTTTTAAACCTGGTCGAGGAAGGTGGTTTTATTGAATATGCCGAAGTCTTTGGTAATTATTACGGCACAGCACAAGCGACTGTAAAAGAACAACTTGCTAAAGGTCATGATGTACTACTTGAAATTGACTGGCAAGGTGCACAACAAGTTCGTCGACTTTTTCCTGAATCTAAACAGATTTTCATTCTTCCGCCAAGTCAGTTCGATTTGCGTCAGCGTCTTTCCAACCGTGGTACAGACTCTGTTGAAGTGATTGAACACCGTCTTAGCTGTGCAGTCGAAGACATGCAGCAGTACGTCAACTTTGATTATGTCATTATCAATGATGACTTTAATAAGGCATTGCATGATCTTGAATCTGTGATTATTGCTAATCGACTGGTCCTTTCCCAGCAAGCGACCCGCCATGAAAAACTGATCCAGGCTCTAATTACTCCAAGCGAACAGTGATTAAAACTTGAGTCTCCAGACAAAGCATTTTATACTGTGCAGTCTGTTGAAATTTACTATTCAAAACGAGAATTCTTATGGCACGCGTAACCGTTGAAGATTGTTTAGACCATGTAGACAACCGCTTTGAGCTTGTACTAGTGGCAAGCAAACGCGCGCGTCAATTGGCACGTCAAGGCATTGAACCAACTGTGGAATGGGACAATGACAAACCGACTGTAGTTGCTTTACGTGAAATCGCTGCAGGTCATGTATCAAAAGATATTTTGAAACAACGTGATCAAGATTATCAAACTTCAAGTTTAGACCTTGCTCTTTCTGCAAATAATCTAAATTTAGATGGTTTTTCTTTCCAATAAGAATAAACCATTCCGAAAAGCCTAGTTTTAAACTAGGCTTTTTTTGTCCTGTGACTTTTATATTTTGCGCAGAACGGTTATAACATAAGGGTTAGCTCTAAAGTCAGTATAAATTTTTCACTTGTTGATATGAAAAAACTGACCCACTTTATGTTATACATTTCATACGAGCTTTTTCTGTTTTATTTGTTAAAAAATCCAGTTTTAAAGGTGTTTTATGCCAGGCCCACAGGTCAGTGAAGCTAAGCAACAGTTAAAAATCATCATCGACGCGTACTTAAGTGAAAGCGATGTCGAACGTGTGCTTGCGGCCTGTGATTATGCCGATATTGCCCATGATGGCATTACCCGTAAAAGTGGTGAACCTTATATTCTGCACCCTATCGCGGTGAGCTGTATTCTGGCCCATATGCGTCTGGATACTGAAACCTTAATGGCAGCGCTGCTGCATGATGTCATTGAAGATACCGACTTCAATAAAAATGACATTACTGAAAAATTTGGCAGCACGGTTGCAGAGCTGGTTGATGGTGTCACCAAGCTCAGCCATTCCAGTGATAAAGAATATAATAAAGCAGCCTCTTTCCGTAAAATTCTGCAAGCGACTTTACAGGATCCACGTGTCATTATTGTGAAACTGGCAGATCGCTATCACAACATGACTACGTTGGAAGCATTACGCCCGGATAAACGTGCTCGTATTGCCCGTGAAACCTTTGAAATTTTCGTTCCAATGGCACGCTTGGTCGGCATGAACGAAATGGCAGATAATCTAGAACATCTCTGTTATCAGAATCTGGATCTGGATATGTATAATGATGTCCAGGCTGCCCTTTTAGAAACCAAGCCTAAACGCTGTGAATATCAGGCCAAGTGGGAACAGAAACTTAACGAATTACTACAGCAATATGCCATTGAAGGCCGGGTTAAAAAGAAAAACAATAATATCGAGCTATTACGCCATTTTGTAAAAAATGATATTGATCTGCAGGAACTTACACATAGCCACGCATTTGAAATTATCTTACAGAGTATTGCCGATTGTGACCGCCTTGCCGATATCCTGACTGAAAGTTTTACGGTTCAAAATTATCAGGACAATATTCGCCGTCCCCTTCCAGGCGGCAACCAGTCTTTAACCATGCGCTTAAAAGGCGAAAAGACTACTTTATCGCTAACTATTCAAACTGAACTGATGCGTAAAGCTGCACGCTTTGGCGTCGTACTTGGTGAAAATGCCCCTCAAGCCTGTCGCTCTGCCATTCAAGCATCCATGCAAAATCTGAACGTATTGGTTGATGGTGAATGCGCCAAAACTACGTTCAGCGAATTACTGGATTATTTGCATCAGGAAAAAATTTGGGTTTATACCCCTCACGGTCATCTGCATGAATTACCGCAAGGTGCGACTGCAGTTGATTTTGCCTATGCTGCCAGCCTGTTCCTGGGTAACCACGCTATTGGCGCTAAAATTAATGGTGAAACCAAACCGCTTTCTACGCCATTATTGAGTGGTCAGGTCGTTGAAGTTATCACTGATGTTCTTGCAACCCCAAACCCGGACTGGCTCAGTTTTATTAACACCCAAAAAGCCCGTCGCGCGATTCAGAATATCCTGCGCGATCAAGACATTGAAGAACAGCGCCTTGTGGGTCAACAGGCCCTCAACCGTGCCTTAAAACTTTTCCAGTGTTCTATTCTCGATCTGACCGAAGCTGACTGGAAAAATGTACTGGAATGGCGTCATGTTCCCACTAAAGAGCAACTATTTGAACAGATTGCTGTAGGTGACTTATTACCACAACTGGTTGCTAACCATTTATTTGCACATGACCAGCATCAAAATGCGAATAGTTCAGGTCGTCTTATTCAGGGTACAGAAGGTGTAGATGTTAAATACGCACATTGCTGCAACCCGGTACTTGGTGATCCAATTCAAGGTCATCTGACTCGTCGTGGCCTAATTGTACATCGTGCCCGTTGCCATAATTTATTGCAGGAACAACATATGCATCCTGAAAATATTATGCCTCTACAATGGACGACTGAAGATCTGGATGATGTCAGCTTTACTGCCTATCTCTGTATTGATCAGGCCATGGACGATGAACAGATTTCCGATCTGATTTATCAATGTCGTAAAGGCCATACAGGTGTAGAGATGGTGCGTAATTATGATGGCAAAACTTATGTAAATATTGTGGTGCATAACCGTAAACAGATTGCCAAGATTATTCGTGATTTACGCATGCATTTTGGTTTTCCACGTATTACCCGCTTAGAACAACCGCTCAATATTGCTGAAACCTCTAAAGCCAGTTAATCATTTAAAACGATAATGCTTTTGTCAGTTGAATTGATCTAATATGATGTATGTTGATGTTGACATCCTCCAGCTAAAGCAAGCGGATTCCTACTGCTAGACGCTCATGCCCAAGCGCAAGTATGTTCTTAGCGGAATTTAAATCACGATGATTTATACTTCCACACTCACATTCCCATACTCTTATTCGCAAATCTGTTCTACCTTTGGGACTGCTAGAGGTGATTTCACCGCAGCACGAACAGATTTGGGTTGTGAATTTCTCACTGACTTCCTCAAATAATACCCCTGCGTTCTCGCATTTATACTTGAGCATTGTTTTCAGTGCTGAAAATCCTGTGTCCAAAACAGATTTCGCCATCTTGGTTTTTACAAGTTTGCTCGCACTTAAGTCACCTACAACAATCAGTGCATTTTCTTTCACAAGCAGAGTGCTTGCTTTATGCAAATGGTCTTTACGACAATTGGCAATTTTAGCGTGTAATGCACGTACACGTTTTTTATTTCTTGCTCTTTGAGCAATCCCTAATTTCTGCTCGTAATTACGGTAAAACTTAGGATTTGAAATTACAGTACCATCTGAGCAGGTGGCAACGTCTTTTAGACCAAGATCAATACCAATCGCTTTAGTTGCCGTTGGTTTGTCTTGTTTAGGTGAGTCCACAACAAGACACACATACCAGCGCCCACGACTATCCTCAACGAATGAGCCTGTTCTCACGCTGTATTTACTTATGCCGTAGCTATCCCATAGCTTAAATTTCTGCTTGCCGTATTGCACATATCCATCAGCATATTTAATCGCTACTTTTTTAAATGGTATCCAACCAAGCGAACGTCTTGCTGACTTCTTGTTACTCACACGCCATTTCAGCTTTGCTTTCTTGTGTTGTCTTCTTTTATCAACATATTCTTCTGTTATCCCTTGCACTGTTTGACTATGCAAACCACACAATTTTGAAGTTCCTTTTGTGTATTGAGTCATATCAAATGCTGAGAAAAAGTCACCTGTTCTTTTCAGGTGTTTGAAACTCAAATCATTCACATAATTCCAAACAAAGTTCACCTCAGATGCTAATTGGTCTAGCACCTTGCAATGTTTGTCTTTTATGCGTAATTTAAGTGTTTTCATGAGCTTATTTTAGATCATGTTAAATTAAAGGTGTTGATTTTAAAAAATTCAACGACATTTTATGTCGTATCGCTTATATCTCTGCCCTGAAGGACAGAGTTTTACGCTCCATTTGATAAAAGGAGAAATTAATGTTCCGCCAAGTAATCCATACTGAAAATGCCCCTGCTGCCATTGGCACCTATTCGCAAGCCATTCTTGTGGGCGATACCCTGTATCTATCTGGTCAAATAGGTTTAGATCCATACAGCATGGAACTGGTTGAAGGCATTGAAGCACAGATTCGCCGTGTATTCGATAATTTAAAAGCCGTCTGCGAAGCGGCCGGTGGCTCTCTGGCAGACATCGCCAAACTGAATATTTATCTGACTGATTTATCGCACTTCCAGCTGGTGAATCAGATTATGGGTGAATATTTTGCCCAGCCTTATCCAGCACGTGCAGCACTCGGTGTTGCCAGCCTACCGAAAGATGCTCTGGTCGAGATGGATGGCGTAGTCATCATTCAGCAATAATTTTTAAAATTTATGTAACACCTAAGCTTCTATATTTCGTTTGCAATCATGAATCACTCAAGCAAAAACCCGAGCAATAATCGGATTTTTGCTTGAGTGATATTTTTTTATCTAAATCATCAATCATTATAAAAAGCATTTTCAAATGATTTTTATTGACAAACGATAACAATTATCAATAATATCTATTATCTTATTTATTCACTGTGGTTGTATCCTATGTACGTTTGTCTATGCCGTGGCATTACAGATCAAGACATTAAAGATGCTATTGCAAATGGCGCCGAAAGTTACCGTGATGTACGCGAAATGCTTGATCTAGGGACGTGTTGTGGTCGTTGTGCTCCTGAAGCCCGTATGATCATCAGTGATGAAATTTCCCAGATTGCTGCACGGCTAGCGGTTGCTGCCTAAAGCGGATAACGATAATTATAAAATCAATGGTCTCGTATCATTACTCCTCCCCCGCCTCCGACTCTGGCGGGTTTTTATTGCTTTATATTTCACCTGAAGCTTTTTGATTGCGATTTTCATTTGCAGTTCAATAAATTACTCGCCATTGCTCGCTCGATTGATTTAAGATAAGTTAATCAAAAACCCATAGCGATAAATGGGTCAACAGGCTATATGGAGTGATACGATGAAAGGCAATCGTGATGTAATTAATCAGCTGAACCAGGTGTTGTATCACCACCTAACTGCAATTAACCAGTATTTCCTGCATTCACGCATGTTTAATGACTGGGGCATTGAAAAACTGGGTTCGGCAGAATATAAAGAGTCCATCCGCCAGATGAAGCATGCCGATAAAATTATTGAACGTATTTTATTTCTAGAAGGCTTACCAAACCTACAACATCTTGGCAAATTGTATATTGGCCAGCATACTCAAGAAGTACTGCATTGTGATGTACGTAAAGTAAAAGAAAATATTGAAGTCATTCAGCAGGCTGTGGCTTTGGCAGAAACACAGATGGATTATGTGACTCGTGACTTGGTGCGAGAAATTCTGGAAAAGGAAGAGGAATATCTGGACTGGACCACAACTCAGCTTGATCTGATTGAAAGTATTGGTATCGAAAACTATATTCAAAGCCAGCTCTAAACTTAGAATAAATCAATAAAAAAGCCAGCAATTGCTGGCTTTTTTATATGAAATTTATCTTGGCATATCCTGAATCAATTCCTCATAACTGAGTTCGGTTTTTTGAATGACCTTCAGACGTTGCAGCTGATGCCTGGCTTCATCTTTATACCCATTAAAAGCTAGCAGTTTGGCGTATTTAATCAGATTATATTTAGTTGGATAGCTTAATACCATCTGCTCACCCTCTTGAATCTGTTCAGAGGATACTTTGCTATACGGATTAAGACGAATCCAGTCAATACGATGATTAAACTCTGTTAATAAATAGATTGGCTGTTGATTGGTGATTTTCTCAGGTTGTTGCTCATAACGAATACTTTGACCAAGTTTTGGCACAGCGACATCATAATCCCGATAGATCACGATCAATAACAGTAGTCCAAACCCAAAAATGATTTTCATTGCTATAGCGGGTAAGGTCACGGTTTTGATATTCGGATTTTGGGCTAGAACAGTACCTAAAATAAAACCTACTGGCAACAGGAAATAGGCATAATGCTGTGGAAACTCAAACATGGCATGCGTAAGAAAAGTCCCAATCATTAAAATACCAATGACCGACTCAGGGGTCTTAACCCATCGCTGCATCTGATAACCCAAATAGCCGAAATAGGCTAAGAAAGGCAGACCAATAACCAGCCCATTCCACAGCAAGAAATCAATAATTAAGTTATGTGCACTGCGAATCCAGACCGGACCCTGCACTGTATCACTGATCGAGACAAAGGCAACACTGGTCTGATACCAGCCATATCCAAACCATGGCTGTGCCTGAACTGCAGCTAACATTTGCTGCCAGATGGCGAGTCGTGACATGTCACCGGTTGCACGTGATACCACATCACGACTTTGTACCACCTGGGCATCCATGACCTGAGTCGCCAATTGACTTAGCAATGGAAAAGCGACAATACAGGAAATAAAAAAGATGAACCATGCTGTGCTGTAATACCATTTCAGGCGAATAATCCCTTTATATTGATAGAATGCTAGATACAATATGATCGCGATCGCAGCAACCCATGCTGTACGTGACTGGCTTAAAGCCACGCCAACGACAATGATTGCCGCACATGAAAATAGCCACTTGGTCTGGATTTTTTTCTTTTCATACAGATAAAGGCAACTCATCAATGTCATAACTAAAAAAGTCGCCATATTATTCGGCTGGGCAAAGTTGGCATAGGGACGTTGAGTACCACTGATATTAACCACACCTGGTAATATTGAATCCAGATTCATCCACTGACATACAGCAATTAAGCCTGTAATCGTTCCTGAAGCTAAAAACACATAGCTAAGATTGGTAAAAGTTTCTTCCCGGTTATAGTTTCCGGTTGAAAGGTGATAACCCAACACACTTGCGAGCCAAAAGCTAAAGACAAAAATAAAACCCATCATAGCGGTGCTAAAGAAAAAGACCTGTCCTGCTAGCAAATGTATAAGCGGGACACAGGCGAGTAGCAACAAAGGTAAGGTTATGGCGGGTATTTTTAATTTATCTTTTAAGCAAATTGCAGCTAATCCAAATAGCGAAAAAAAGGCATATAGCTCACCAGTATAGGTGACCCAGGGGCGGTAATGTACAGGCATGAGCCATGCAAGGGAGATGAGGATTGCTGCGATCAGTGCAAGCGTGAATTTCATGGAAATATCAGGCGGTAGAAGTCTGGCACATGATAAACAAAAAACAGATAATTTTGTAATTTGATCAGAATATCTGAAAAATTCGAACTCACTTAATTTCGACCACAAATATAAACATCAAATAGAAAAAAATGACACTTTTTGTCACTTAATTACATAAATTTACCTTGTGAGTTTTTAACAATTTTAATTCGTTAAACAATATATTGATTTCATAAGAAATAATTTAGTAACATGTATTGGCACACTTTGTGCAAAATATAAACTAGCTTACAAAGCTTATAACTAAATTAACAAAACATTTGTGGAGAATGTTATGAACGCTCAAAAAGGCTTTACATTGATCAATACTCCATAAGTGTCCATATAAAATCAAGAATCCATAAGTTAGCTAATATGGACTTCTTCCATTTTTTAGGCATGTAAGCTCAATTAATTGAGCGTAATGAAAAAAATCAATGATCTCATCACTGAATAGGAACAGTGTAGAATTAAATTAATGCTGTCATTTTTATTACCAATCTAGATCTTCTTTAGTTATTTTATTTCTTTGGCTTGTTATTGCATCATGATTCGTACCAGAGGCTCTTCTACGAATTTTTCCTCTAAGTTTAAATAATTGAATTGGTGAAATTATTTGAGGGACTAATAAATTGTCCAATTGCTCAGTACAGTCCAACGCAATGAGCAGTGCCATTAAATCCTGTACCTTTCCATCTCCCTGTTCCCAGATTTTGACTGTGTAGCGGCTAATACCTGCTGACTGCGCAACTTCTTCTTGAGTTAGGTCTAAATTCAATCGTGCCCGTTTTAAACGTTCGCCTAATTCGCGACCCATAGCACTGGGCGTTGTATATGCATTAAATTTCATAGTGCTATTGCTTCAATATGGCTTAAGAATTTCCAGTTGAATTCATTTTACCCTGTTTTTATTTGTGCTTATAATGATCAAAAAAATGATCATTAAGTGCTTTTTTTAGTTATGGTGGTCAAATATTTAATCATTATAAAACATAAATACAATCACCTTTAAAACATTAGATTGCTTTGTAGATTTTAAAATTTATTACAATAAAATATAAATTTCAATATCTTAAGGTAATAAATCCTTTACATTAACATTTAATGCTGATGCAATTTCATAAAGTTTTTCCGCTGTTAAGTTAACTTCACCTCGTTCAATTCGACCTAAATAACTTCGATCAATCCCACACTGGAGTGCTAAGAATTCTTGTGTAATTCCTTGTTCTAATCTAGTAGCACGTAATAATTTTCCAATTTCCTTAGTTAGATAGTTCTGTCATTCACGATTAACTGCTCAAAAAACAGAAATATCAACAATTGAGGACTATACATCCACGGACTATAATCCTCTTTTTGTAAAACAGTGAAACTTTAAATATGTTAGGACTTACGCACTATTAT
>NZ_JAALGV010000117.1:0-1132 GCF_011174875.1 Acinetobacter sp. GFQ9D191M | reverse complement strand
CTTGTATCTTGATTGATATAGTGATTAGCTACCACTATACGCAAATTGTAGAGTTTGGAGTGCTGCTAAAATCTTAAATTTGAACCTGAGATAAAACCTACAATTTGCCCTTATCCCTCATACAACTCTGAACGGTAACTAAGCACTTTGATGCTGTATTCACAAGGTAAGATGATGGTTAATGGGATAAAAATCATAGCTTAAACTCAAGGAATATCACCATGATTATGCTAGGTATTGATGTCAGTAAAACCAAAATAGATTGTTGCATTTTCCCTCAAGGTTTGACTGGAAAAAGAAAAAATAAAATATTTACTAATACAGAAAGTGGCTTTGGCAGTCTGCTCAAATGGCTCATCACTCTTAAAATTGAACCTGATCAAGTGACAGCAATCATGGAAGCGACTTCGGTTTATCACGAGAATTTGGGATATTATCTATATGATGCAGGTGTAAAGGTTTGTGTGGCTAATCCTTCACGAGTAAGAGCCTTTGCCAAAGGCATGTCCATGCTAAATAAAACGGATAAAGCTGATAGTGAAGCTCTTTCACGTTATGGTTACACCGCAAAGTTAATCATATGGCAGCCTGAACCTGAAAATGTCAGATTATTAAAAGCTTTACTAGGCAGACGAGATGTCTATCTAGGTAGTCTATTGCAGGAAAAGAATCGACTTGAAAAGGCGCAGTCCACTCATACCTCCGTTGTTGTGATTAAATTACTTGAAGAGAATATTGAGTATTTAAATCAGCAACTTGAACATATTGATAAGTTAATAAATAATCACATAGATCAAGATCCAACATTGAAACAGGATTTGAAATTACTGCAAACTATTCCTTCAATCGGTGAACGATCAGGCTTATTACTGTTGGGGTTATTTCATTCGCACAAGTTTGAAAAAGCAAGTCAAGCTGCTGCATATGTAGGTTTGGTTCCAGTACATCAGTTGTCTGGCAGTTCAGTCAACAAGCAAAGTCACTTATCAAAAGCAGGTGACAGTAAAATACGCTCAGTATTGTATATGTCGGCATTAACAGCGATTAAATATAATCCACACATTGAAGCTTTATATCAACGATTATTAAGCCAGGGTAAAAATAAAATGTGTGCTTTAGGTGCTGCAATGCG
>NZ_JAALGV010000116.1:344-596 GCF_011174875.1 Acinetobacter sp. GFQ9D191M | reverse complement strand
TAGACCTCTTTCATAAATCATTTTTTGCTCAGTTCCAAGTTGTAGATTCCAGCGATTAAATTGAATCTCAAACCAAGCCTTTTACCTCTATTTCGATAACGCTCAGCAAGGATTTTGAAGGTTTTCAGGCTGCCAAATACATGCTCAATTCCGATTCTTCTTTTATTGATTTCTTGATTATAGATTTTCAATTCAGGATCCAATTTACAGTGTCTTTTGGCTTTTAATGGCAACAGGCTATTCGGATACAAC
>NZ_JAALGV010000116.1:0-126 GCF_011174875.1 Acinetobacter sp. GFQ9D191M | reverse complement strand
AATTTCCGTGGCATCCACGATCACAACATTCCAGTCGATGCCTTCGCCCTCGGGTAAATCTTTGGGTAAATTAAACAGATTGGACCGAATCAGGCAGTCTTCAATATGACGGACAATTCTTGAGGC
>NZ_JAALGV010000115.1:2321-2878 GCF_011174875.1 Acinetobacter sp. GFQ9D191M | reverse complement strand
AACGACTGTTTGGGGTTGTATAGTCAAGTAATTAAGTGCATGTGGTGGATGCCTTGGCAGTCAGAGGCGAAGAAAGACGTGATAGCCTGCGAAAAGCTCCGGGGAGGCGGCAAATATCCTGTGATCCGGAGATGTCTGAATGGGGAAACCCACCGGCTATAAGGTCGGTATCATAAACTGAATACATAGGTTTATGAGGCGAACGCGGAGAAGTGAAACATCTCAGTATCCGTAGGAAAAGAAATCAATTGAGATTCCCTCAGTAGCGGCGAGCGAAAGGGGAACAGCCCATTAAGTCATATCAGTTTTAGTGGAATGCTCTGGGAAGTGCAACCATAGTGGGTGATAGTCCTGTACACGAAAGGGCTGATATGATGATGTCGAGTAGGGCGAGGCACGTGAAACCTTGTCTGAATATAGGGGGACCATCCTCTAAGGCTAAATACTCCTGACTGACCGATAGTGAACCAGTACCGTGAGGGAAAGGCGAAAAGAACCCCTGTGAGGGGAGTGAAATAGATCCTGAAACCGCATGCATACAAGCAGTGGGAGCCACT
>NZ_JAALGV010000115.1:0-2246 GCF_011174875.1 Acinetobacter sp. GFQ9D191M | reverse complement strand
TAGTTGCTGGGTATAGACCCGAAACCGGGTGATCTATCCATGAGCAGGTTGAAGGTTGGGTAACACTAACTGGAGGACCGAACCCACTGTCGTTGAAAAGCCAGGGGATGACTTGTGGATAGGGGTGAAAGGCTAATCAAACTCGGTGATAGCTGGTTCTCCCCGAAAGCTATTTAGGTAGCGCCTCGGACGAATACCATTGGGGGTAGAGCACTGTTTCGGCTAGGGGGTCATCCCGACTTACCAAACCGATGCAAACTCCGAATACCAATGAGTACTATCCGGGAGACAGACTGCGGGTGCTAACGTCCGTAGTCAAGAGGAAAACAATCCAGACCGCCAGCTAAGGTCCCTAAATCATAGTTAAGTGGGAAACGATGTGGGAAGGCATAGACAGCTAGGAGGTTGGCTTAGAAGCAGCCACCCTTTAAAGAAAGCGTAATAGCTCACTAGTCGAGTCGGCCTGCGCGGAAGATGTAACGGGGCTAAAACTATGTACCGAAGCTGCGGATTTGCAATTTATTGCAAGTGGTAGGGGAGCGTTCTGTAAGCCGATGAAGGTGGATTGAGAAGTCTGCTGGAGGTATCAGAAGTGCGAATGCTGACGTGAGTAACGACAAAACGGGTGAAAAACCCGTTCGCTGAAAGACCAAGGGTTCCAGTCCAACGTTAATCGGGGCTGGGTGAGTCGACCCCTAAGGCGAGGCCGAGAGGCGTAGTCGATGGGAAATTGGTTAATATTCCAATACTTCAGTGTAATGCGATGAGAGGACGGAGAAGGTTAAGTCAGCCTGGCGTTGGTTGTCCAGGTGGAAGACTGTAGGCATGCATCTTAGGCAAATCCGGGGTGCTCTATGCTGAGAGTTGATAGCAAGCCAGTTTACTGGTGAAGTGGCTGATACCATACTTCCAGGAAAAGTCTCTAAGCTTCAGTTACACTGGAATCGTACCCGAAACCGACACAGGTGGTCAGGTCGAGTAGACCAAAGCGCTTGAGAGAACTCTGCTGAAGGAACTAGGCAAAATGGTACCGTAACTTCGGGAGAAGGTACGCTGCCGGCGGTGATAGGACTTGCTCCTTGAGCTGTTGGCAGCCTCAGAAACCAGGCCGCTGCAACTGTTTATTAAAAACATAGCACTCTGCAAACACGAAAGTGGACGTATAGGGTGTGATGCCTGCCCGGTGCTGGAAGGTTAATTGATGGGGTTAGCGTAAGCGAAGCTCTTGATCGAAGCCCCAGTAAACGGCGGCCGTAACTATAACGGTCCTAAGGTAGCGAAATTCCTTGTCGGGTAAGTTCCGACCTGCACGAATGGCATAATGATGGCGGCGCTGTCTCCAGCAGAGGCTCAGTGAAATCGAATTCGCCGTGAAGATGCGGTGTACCCGCGGCTAGACGGAAAGACCCCGTGAACCTTTACTGCAGCTTGACATTGAACTTTGATCTTACTTGTGTAGGATAGGTGGGAGGCTTTGAAGTGGTGACGCTAGTTGCCATGGAGCCGTCCTTGAAATACCACCCTGGTAATATTGAGGTTCTAACTCTGCTCCCTGATCGGGAGCGAGGACCATGTCTGGTGGGTAGTTTGACTGGGGCGGTCTCCTCCTAAAGAGTAACGGAGGAGTACGAAGGTGCGCTCAGCGTGGTCGGAAATCACGCGTAGAGTATAAAGGCAAAAGCGCGCTTAACTGCGAGACCCACAAGTCGAGCAGGTACGAAAGTAGGTCTTAGTGATCCGGTGGTTCTGTATGGAAGGGCCATCGCTCAACGGATAAAAGGTACTCTGGGGATAACAGGCTGATACCGCCCAAGAGTTCATATCGACGGCGGTGTTTGGCACCTCGATGTCGGCTCATCTCATCCTGGGGCTGAAGCAGGTCCCAAGGGTATGGCTGTTCGCCATTTAAAGAGGTACGCGAGCTGGGTTTAGAACGTCGTGAGACAGTTCGGTCCCTATCTACCGTGGGCGCTGGAAATTTGAGAGGATCTGCTCCTAGTACGAGAGGACCAGAGTGGACGAACCTCTGGTGTACCGGTTGTGACGCCAGTCGCATCGCCGGGTAGCTATGTTCGGAAGGGATAACCGCTGAAAGCATCTAAGCGGGAAGCCTACCTCAAGATAAGATTTCCCCGAGACTTTATGTCTCCTAAAGAGCCGTTGAAGACTACGACGTTGATAGGTTGGATGTGGAAGTGCAGTGATGCATGAAGCTGACCAATACTAATTGCTCGTGAGGCTTGACT